>JAZFTY010000095.1:0-5496 GCA_036446935.1 Acidobacteriota bacterium
CAGCGTGGGACCGGGAATGGAGCCTCCCTTCTTCCAGCTGTGGCAGGCTATTACCCGCAAGTACAATGGCAAGGTGTGGCAGCCGGATCAGCGAATCAATCGAGTGCACGCCCTGAAAATGTGGACCTCCTGGGCAGCGGATTATGTGACCAAGCCGGATAAGATTGGTTCGCTGGAAGTGGGGAAATTCGCCGATTTACTGATCATCGACCGCGACTACTTCACCATTGAGGTGGATGACATTCTGAGAATTCGTCCGCTCATGACCATGTTGGGAGGGGAGATCGTGGTGCTGCAGGAGTCCCTGGCCCAGGACGTCGGAATGCAAGCCGTGGGGCCGGTCTACGGTTTCACCGATGCCCAGGTCGAGCATATCGGTCAGCCCTTTCTGCAGTAGGTCGTGCTTTCGTGCTTTTGCTAGCCTGGCCCGTGGGCTGAAAGCCTGCGGGCCAGACCTTCATTCGAGTAATCCCTGTCATTCAGAATCTGTTGTTGACAACTGGGGAGTGACCTGCTAGTTTTTTAGCACTTAAGGAGTCGAGTGACGAATCAACGAACTCATTTGAATCTCAGTCGGCGGGAACGTCAGATCATGGATGTTCTCTTTCGCCGCGGTTTCGCCACGGCAGCTGAGGTCCTGGACGAATTGCCCGATCCGCCAAGCTACTCGGCGGTAAGGGCCACCCTTCGGGTGCTGGAAGGAAAAGGTCATGTCAGGCACCGCCAAGAGGGGCTGCGCTACCTCTTTGTACCGACCCTGGCTCCAGAGAAAGCCAAACGCTCGGCCCTGGAACATCTTGTGCGAATTTTCTTCGACGGATCCACGGAGCACGCCGTGGCCACCCTTTTGGACCTATCGGCATCCAGGCTGTCAGAAGCGGAGCTGGATCGGCTGGCTGGGCTCATTGACCAGGCCCGAAGGGAGGAAGAGCGATGATGAGTTCTCTGTTCGATGCCGTCTCATTTGCCTCCTATTCCCCGATGTGGCTGATGATGTTGCTGAATCTCCTGGTTAAGGGAACGGTTGTTTTAATGGCCGCAGCTCTGTTCGGTTTGCTGCTGAAACGGGCCTCAGCCTCAACTCGATATCTGGTCTGGAGTTCGGCACTGTTGGCTCTGGTGGCGTTACCCATTTTGCCGCTGCTCCTACCGGTCTGGCAGATACCGCTTCCTGGTGACCTGTTCCCTGTGGCTGTTGCCCAACCGGCTGCCGCGGTTTCCCCGGCTCTTTTGCCCCCGGCGTCCGTAAAGGAATCGAATACACAGCCACCACGAGGTCTCTCTCCCCAGACAGAAGCATTGCCAGCCCACAACTCGAGGATCCGGACTGGAGACAGTCTGGTGATTCAGGAAACAGCCCGGACATCAAAGTCGGCTCTGTTCTCTACCCCGACAATGAACGGGTCGACCTGGGTTGTGATGGCTTGGCTTGCCGGAGTGGTTGCGGTCCTGGCCCGTTTGGCGGTGGGGTTTGTCAGGGCTGGATGGCTGGTTCGGCGAGCAAAGCCGGTGACCGATGAAACATGGAAAGCCCTGTTACTTGATTTGGCTGACCCGATGGGACTGGCAGGTCGAGTCCAACTGCTCCAAAGCGATCGAGCGGTGATGCCGATGGCGTGGGGACTCTTTCGGCCGGTGGTGTTGCTTCCCAACGACAGAAAACACTGGTCGGATGAGCTGTGTCGCATGGTCTTACTGCACGAGTTGGCCCATATCAAGCGACGCGACTGCCTGGTCCAAATGTTAGCCACCACAGTTTGTAGTCTGTATTGGATCAACCCCATGGTGTGGATTGCGGCCCGGCGACTTCGCATCGAGCGCGAGCGGGCTTGTGATGATTACGTGTTGAGCCGGGGAGTCCGGGCTTCCGATTATGCCGAGGGTCTGCTCGAGATGGCCCGCTCCCTTCGGTCCTTATCCTTCTTGTCCCTGGCAACGGTCGCCATGGCCCAGGGTTCGCAGCTGGAGAGTCGCTTGCTGGCCATTCTCAACCCCCGCTTGCAGCGTGAAGCGTTGACCCGAGGGGTGATGACTCTCTCCATCGCGGGGGTAGCCTGCGTCGCCCTTCCACTGGCGGCCATGCAGCCGGCGGCTGAGAAGTCGGAAGGACCGGTGGTTGGAGTAGCTGAAGTAACACTCGGTTCGCCTTCCCGCCTCAGCGATGGAGTAGATGTTCGGCCGCTTGAATCATCAGCAGTGACCCGACGAACTGCCCCGGAACCGGTCCGGATCAAGGACCAACACCAGGAAGGGAGCCTGGCGGAATGGGCCCTGCTGAGCTCTAATTTGGAGCCACAGCCTCAACCGGTGGCCCCGAAGAATTCCCGAAGGGGACGGCGGGGCGACCGGGACCGCCTGGACCAGATTAAAAATTCGCGTGACCTTGAGACCCTGAGTGAAGCCCTCAATGATGAGGATGTGAGAGTCCGCGAGGCGGCGGTCCGGGCCTTGGGCAAGATCGAAGATGAGAGTACTGTGGACTTGCTGATTCGAGCCTTGACAGATTCCAGTGCGGAGATCCGCAGGAGGGCGGCACGGGCCTTGGGCAAGATCGAGGACTCGGGTGCCGTCCAGGCCCTGGGTGCGGTCCTAAACGATGAAGATCTGGAAGTGCGCCGGGCCGCTATCCGGGCCTTGGGCGACATCGAGGATGTCAGCGGAGTGGAGTGGTTGATTCCGGCGCTGACAGACTCCAATGGGGAGATTCGCAGGGAGGCGGCGCGGGCGCTGGGTGAGATCGAGGACGCTAGTGCCGTCCAGGCCCTGGGCGGGGTCCTGAACGATGAAGATCTGGAAGTGCGCCGGACGGCCATCCGAGCATTGGGGGAGATCGAGGACGTCAGGGCCGTGGATTGGTTGATACCAGCGCTGACAGACTCCAATGCGGAGATCCGCAGGGGAGCAGCACGGGCGCTGGGTGAGATCGCGGGGAAAGAGTTGTGGTTAGGAGGTTCGATTCCCGCAGGTGTTCCGTCGGCCCTGGGCGGGGCCCTGTACGATGAGGATCTGGAAGTGCGCGAAATGGCCATCCGGGCATTGGGAAAAACCCGGGATTTGAGTGCCGTGGATGGGCTTATTCCACTGTTGACGGATTCCAATGCAGAGATCCGCAGACGGGCCGCATGGGCTTTGGGTGAGATCGCAGATGCCCGTGCCGTTCCGGCCCTGAACCTCGTCGTAGAAGATCCGGATTCAAGGGTACGCAAGGCGGCCACCCGAGCGCTGCGAGAAATCGAGAGACGCTGAGCGGGAAATAGAAAAACACCACATTTCCCTTCTACTTTATGACAAGACCTGCAACAGTAGTGACCACTCGACAGGACGACAGGACGACAGGACGACCGCACGACCGCACGTGCCGGTATGTCCCATCAGTAGTCGCTTGTCTCCTGGTGGCCGCAATCAGCTGGTCTATGATCCCATCCGTCATGGCCCAGGGCAGGCGTAACAGGCCTGACAGGCCTGACAGGAAAGTCGCTCAAGCAGTCCGAATTGAAGGATCCCCGCAGTTGGACGGCGATCTCAGTGAAGAATTCTGGCAGCGGGCACCTGCCATTTCTGATTTCCTCCAACGAGATCCCCAGGAAGGGGAGCCAGCCACGGAAAGAACTGAAGTCAAGATCCTCTACAATGATACGACCATTTTCTTTGGCGTCCTGTGTGAGGACTCGGAACCCGAAAAAATCATTGCCAATGAGAGAGCTCGGGACGATCAACTCCAGAGCGACGATACCTTTGAAATCATCCTGGATACTTTTCGCAACCGCCAGGATGGGTTTCTGTTTCGCACCAATCCGTTGGGAGCCAAGTTTGACTCACAGATTACAGACGAAGGGAGACGCGAAAACCGCAATTGGGATGAGCGCTGGAGTGTGGCAGCCCAGAGAACTGAGGCGGGGTGGGTGGTGGAAATCGCGATCCCCTTCCAGTCCATCCGTATGCCGAATAACGAGGAACAGAGATGGGGAATCGACTTCAAGCGAAACATCAGGCGAAAAAACGAAGAGGCCATATGGAGTAATTATCGGCGCAATTTCGACTTTCTTCAGGTCTCTCAAGCCGGCGACCTGGTTGGCTTACGAGACATCTTCAGTGAGCACAGACTCCGCATCAAACCCTATGTGACTGGAGGAGCTAAACGGGTCTTCAACCGAGGCGTAGCGGAAACGGATCATCTTTTCAATGGCGGGTTGGAGGTTCTGAAATATCACCTGACACCCAGTCTTACTCTGGATCTCACAATCAATCCCGATTTTGCTCAGGCAGATGTGGATGACCAGCAGGTGAACCTGACGAGATTCTCTCTCTTCTTTCCTGAAAGAAGGGAGTTCTTCCTGGAAAATGCCAACATGTTTGACTTCGGGCCGGGAGGATTTAGCCGGGAATTAAGGCTCTTTCACAGTCGAACCATCGGGTTATCCGAGAGTCGTGAGCCTATTGACATCATTGCCGGCGTCAAACTCACCGGGCAGCTCAAGGGATTGGGTTTGGGTTTTATCAACGCCCAGACTGATGATTTTGAAGGAACCCCGGGTAGTAATTTCACCGTGGCCAGGGTCAGGAAAAAGATCCTCTCTCGCTCGGTGGTGGGTGCCATGCTCACCAATCGACAGTCCAGCCTGCCGGACGATTACAACCGCACCTTTGGCGTGGACGGTAACTTCGTCTTTTTTGAGAACTTGCACCTGGAGTCTTTCTTCGCCGGTTCTCAGACTCCCGGGATTGAAGAAAACACTTGGATGGCGAGACCGCTGAAGATTGCCTGGGAAACCGACTTTTTATCCGCCGGCGCGGAACACACCATTGTCGGGCGTAACTTCAATGCAGAGATGGGATTTGTCCCCCGAACCGACATGAATAACAGTTTGTTCGAGTTCGAAATCAACCCGCGCCCCCAAATCGAATGGATCAGAAAGTTTGAGCTGGGGACCAGTTTGCGTTATATCACCAACCAGGATGAGGTATTGGAAACCCGGGAGCAGGAAGTCCAATTCGGCGTGGATTTCGAAAGTGGAGACGTGGTGGTGTTCGGCTATACAAAAATCTTGGAATTTCTCGAGGAGGGCTTTCGGCTGCGGGGACGGATTCCAGTTCCGCCTGGTTCCTATAGGAGTCATAATTTCCAATTTCAGGTTCGTCCCTTCCGGGGGCGAAGGGTGAGCGGTTTCTTCCAATTTTCGCGGGAAGTGGATTTCTGGGACGGCGACAGGACCACCTTGAATCTGAACCCCAGTATCAAGTGGTCCCAGAATCTCTCTTTGGATATCGGGTATCGGCTGGATGATGTGGTGCTGCCAGGCGGCGAATTTACTTCAAGCGTGAGCAATATCGATATCAATTACAACTTTACCAACAGTTGGCTCACCACTACGACCCTCCAGTACGACAATCTGTCCGATCTGTTTAATATCAACTTCCGACTCAATTGGATCTATCGCCCGGGAGACGATCTGTTCGTGGTTTTCACTCAAACGCGCAGGGGACAGGGAGACGGAA
>JAZFTY010000096.1:0-4372 GCA_036446935.1 Acidobacteriota bacterium
AGCTTCTTATTCTTCTGGATTCTGACTTTCATCTTCCATCTTCCGCTCTGTTGTCTGTAGTCTGTTGTCTATGCTTAGTTCCTGAGTATAATTCGCGGACCTGACACCCAACTCATCCAACAAATGCCCCTGATCTCTCCACCCTGACATGACCCTAACGTTCAATTCCAGGTAGAGCTTGGGAACACCCAGAAAATCCTGGAGATCCACCCGTGCTTCGGTGCCAATGGTTTTGACCATCCGACCAGCCCGGCCGATCACGATACTTTTATGGCTGCCTTTATCCACAATGATGGAGGCTGTAATCGACATGAATCCCTTCTGCCTCTTGGATTCATCGAAGACCTCCACCAGAACCGCTGTCGAGTAGGGAAGTTCCTGGCGAGTGTGGTGCAACACCTTTTCGCGAATGATTTCCGAAACCATGAAGCGCTCCGGTTGATCGGTGATGTACTCAGAAGGGTAGAGCCACTCCCCCCCTTCGGGCAGATTCTCTACGATTTTCTCCTGAAGCAACTCGAAATTGTCCCCCTTGTGGGCGGAAAGGGGGATCATCTCTAGGTACTCGAACTGATGGCTGTAAAATTCAAGTACGGGAAGAATCTTGCCCTTGTTAATAAGATCGATCTTATTGAGGGCCAGAATGGTCGGTTTCTGGGTCTTCTGAACCAGGTTCAGGACAAATTTTTCTCCCTTGCCATACCTCTCGGAAACATCCACAACCTGAACCAGCAAATCGACCCCTCTGAGCGAATCATAAACCTCCTCCATCATCCGTTTGTTCAAAAGGTGTCCGGGACGATGAATTCCGGGAGTGTCCAGGAAAATCATCTGGCAGTCTTCGGTTGTTTGAACCCCAATAATTCGATTGCGTGTGGTCTGAGGCTTATTGCTGACGATGGCTACTTTTTGTCCGACCAGTAGATTAAGAAGAGTGGATTTACCCACGTTGGGGCGACCAATGAGGGCAATGAGACCTGATTTGGGCATGATAATTCAACAGACAACGAACAACGAACAACAGACAACAGACAACAGACAACAGACAGCTGACCACAGACAGCAGACCAGTGAATAGTGAACCCTAAATCGGAAATTCTGAATTCTGGAATCTGAATTCGATTCTGACTCCTGGCTCTTGAATCCTGTCTTTCGGTTTATTGTCTGTGGTCTGTTGTCTGTTGTCTGTTGTCTGCGGCTCTCCGCTCGTATCGCGTTTCAATTTTATCCCAGAGTATGCGTGCCAGATCCGTCTTGGGGAGGAGAGGAAATTCCTCTTCCCTCCCGTCACTATCGATGACGATGACCTGGTTGAAATCGGACTCAAAGCCTTGATCCTGTGCAGATATATCGTTTCCTACAATGAGGTCCAATCCCTTTTCCTGAAGCTTTTGACGGGCATTCTCACCCACTGCTCCCGATTCAGCAGCAAAGCCGACCACAAATTGCCCGTCTTTTCGCTGAACCAGTTCCCTCAGAATATCCACCGTTTTCTCCAGGTGGATGACCGGCTTCGCATCTTTCTTTTTGATCTTTTCTGAGGAGACATGGGTTGGAGTGAAATCGGAGACCGCTGCAGCCATAACCACCACATCGGAACGGGAAAAATTCTGCAAGACAGCTGTGGCCATCTCTGAAGCAGAGCGAACCCGGACCAGATCTATCCCTTCCGGAGGTTCAAGCTGGGTAGGTCCGGAGACCAGCACCACCTGAGCACCCCGCGACTGAGCTTCCCCGGCCAGGGCATAACCCATCTTTCCGGAGGAGCGATTGGAGATGAACCGAACCGGATCCAGGTCCTCAATGGTGGGTCCTGCGGTAATGAGAACCCTCTTTCCCAGCAAGGATTTCTCCCGCTTGAAAGTGTTCAAGACCGCCTCCAAGATATGTTCGGGCTCTGCTAAACGCCCTTCACCCTCTTCCCCGCAGGCGAGATAGCCGGAGGCGGGTTCCACCACCCCCACTCCTCTTTCCCTCAGAATCTCCAGGTTCTTCCGCGTCGCTTTATGGTGCCACATCTCAACATTCATGGCGGGTGCAACGATGACGGGCGTAACCGTGGACAGATAAAGCGTACTCAAGAAATCATCGGCGATGCCCTGGGCAAATTTGGCCAGGATATTGGCGGTAGCCGGGGCCACCACCAAGAGATGACTCTCTCGAGCCAGGTGGATATGCTCGATTTGAACGGTATGATCGCTGAATAGATCGGAAACCACCTTGTGACCGGACAGCTTCTCCAAAGTCAGGGGAGTAATAAACTGTTGGGCAGACTGGGTCATGACCGGAAGGACCTCAAACCCCTCTTTTTGCAACAGGCGGAGGACGACGGCCGACTTATAGGCTCCGATGCAACCGGTTACACCGAGAATTATTTTCACTCTTCTTCTTTTTCCCCCGGCTTGAGAATGACATAGGGAACCAGGTTTTGCTCCACTTCCAGCACAGCGATCGTGGCCGGCTTTCTTGCCTCAGACTTGATTCTTGGAGGTGCTCCATGCTGGAGCTGCTTGGCACGCGCTGCGGCCACCAGAATAAACCTGAATTTACTGTCGAACTCTTCTGGAATTTTAACGGTCATTTTATTCTCCTGGAAAGGTTTTGATGATTTGCGCTGCCAGATCCTTTCGCTTCTCCAAGCGACAGCCGGCAACCTGAATGATGGACTTCAATTCAACTATCGATTCTTCAATCTCCCTGTTAATGATCACGTACTGATAATCCGTATAACGTTGGATCTCTTTCTTTGCAATTCTCAGTCTCTTATCAATAATACTTGGATCATCCAAGCCACGGTTCTTCAATCGCGTCTTGAGCACTTCCAGTGAAGGGGGAAACACGAAAACGAGAATGGCTTCCGGGTAGCTCTTTTTGACCTGCGCGGCACCTTGAACGTCAAGATCCAACAATACATCATATCCTACGGACAGCTGCTCGTCCACAAACGCTCGGCTCGTCCCATAGTAATTCCCGTAGACCCGGGCATGCTCGAGGAAAGTGCCCTGCCCAATCATCTCCTCAAACTCCTTCTCCGAAACAAAGATGTACTCCACTCGATCCCGCTCTCCTGGCCGTGGCTTCCGGGTGGTATGACTCACCGAAAATCTCAGCTTGGGGATCTCCTCCAGAGCCCGGTTTGCCAGACTGGTCTTTCCTGAGCCCGAAGGGGCACTGATCACAATGAGATTTCCTTTATTCGACATTCTGAACTTGTTCTCGAATCTTTTCGATCTCCGTCTTCCCTTCAACCGCCAGCTCTGAGATGGCGGGCAGAGGAGACTTGGAAAGAATGGTGTTCATCTCCCGGCCCATTTCCTGACTAATGAAGTCTAACCTTCTACCGATGGCTTCATCCTCAGAGCCCGACAAGTATTCCTGAAATTGGGTGACGTGACTGCGCAAACGTGTGATCTCCTCGGCAATGTCTGAACGATCTGCATAGTGAAGGATTTCCTGGGCCAGTCGGTTCTCGTCCACATGCTGGTCCTGGGCCAGTTTCTCAACCCTCTTCTTCAGTTTTTCTCGATAGTATTCCAAAATCTGTTCCGCTTGCTCTGCAATACGATCGGTCAGCTTCATCAGTTTCTCGAGTCGATCTTGAAAATCCTTTTTCAGGGCCGCTCCTTCACTGGATCGGGTGCTGACGACTTTCTCCAAGGCTTCCCGTAGAGCCTCCAGAATCTTCTCCAGGATCCCCTCGGGGGATAGTTCCACCTCACGCGGTACGAACACCCCGGGAAGTTGCAAGACAGAGGACACATCCAGCTCGCCCTTCGCACCCAGTGATCGGACTTTCTCGGCAACGGAAAGATAATTCTCCACCAGAGCCTCATTCAAGTCATGATGGTTACCGGATTTGGGATGGAGTTCAAAGTGGAGCTCCACTCGACCTCGATCGAGATGGGACTGTACTTCCTTGCGCAGTTTCTGCTCCATAGAATGCAGCTCCCTGGGAACGCGTAGATTCAGGTCCAGGTAACGGCTGTTTACAGTCTTGATCTCCACAACCAGATTCATCTCCTCGGTAGACCGGCTGGCCCGTCCGAATCCCGTCATACTGCGCATGCTTCTCGTCCTTTCCTTAGCCGGAACTATTCATAACTTCTCTACTACAGCAGCGAAACCATCCGCCCTGCCCACGTTGCACTCGGTCGGCCTCCTCAACGTACCGTACAGTACGTTTGCGGGGGTCGACCCGCACAGGCGGGTACCCCTCGTGCGCCTTGTCAGCTCGGCGCTTTCGTCGCTTCGTGACAAGAACCTATGCATAATCCGGACTAAGTCCTGATTATGCATAAGTTCGCTACTGCGACGGAATTCGGGGGCTGTCCCCGAATTCCGTCAAGTTCTGACTCTTAGGGGGAGTTTATAA
>JAZFTY010000097.1:0-3233 GCA_036446935.1 Acidobacteriota bacterium
CTCTTTGTGATGATACCGGCAGTTGGATCAGGCACTCCACCACGGCCAAAAATCTCCATTCCGGGAAGGCCAAAGTTGGCACGGTTGAAGAGATTGAAAATCTCAGTCTTGAACTGGAGGTCTACCCCTTCGCTCAGGGTGAAGGCCTTGGTCATTCCGAGATCGAAAGTGGCCACTCCCGCAAGAACGAGTGTGTTTCTTCCAAGATTGCCAAGGAACCCCTGTGGCGCGAAGCCAAATGCATCTATATCAAAGTATGCTTCGGGCTCACGACCATCGTCCAAGACCGGATTGTTGCTGAATCCTGACAGCAGCTCCGGTCTCTCGGATGCTGTACTTTGACCCATACCGGAACGATCCCAGTCCATGCTAAAAGAGGTTGTAGGACCCGTCGCTAAGGTGAGAATCCCGTTGAAGGACCAGCCCCCCAACACGACCCCGGCAGCACCCTGAGGATCAAAGGGCAGTTCATAAGTGAAACTCGAGGCGAAGGTCTGGGCAACGTGGTTGGAACTCGTCCCTCTCATGCTCGCCTTATCGAACCGATCTACGACCATCCAGGAACTGTTTGCTAGATTACCCTCGTTAGCATCGGAGTGGGTACTGTTTGACCCTTCGTCGATGGCCCTGGAGTAATTGTAGGAGAACTGGAATGCAAGACCCGCGTTGAAACGCCGGGCTATGGAAAGTCTAAGGGCGTTATAGCTAGAGTTGCCATCCCAGAGTTGGGTGCGAATGGAACCGAAATTGGGGTTTAGTTTCTCGCGGCTGAGACTATTTCCGCGTGGGCAGGACCCATCTCCACTCGGAGAATAGGCGGTGCAGAACGGAAAATAGGTTCTTCCGTTGAACTCCGGACCCGGCCCATTGGGATAGAGGCTGGCGTCATACTTGGTTTGGGGAAATACATTCGCGTCGTTCATCATACGCGGGATTTTTCGTCCCCCAGAGCCGTGATATCCGATGGTAAGGACGGTACTGGGCATGATCTCCTGCTGGAAGGTCAAGGTATATTGCATCATGTAGGGCTGTCTCGGAGTACCCATGTTTACCGTATTGAATCGCTCTTCGGCTCGTGCAAGAAGCTCATCTTCGATGTTGAGACCCATGGGGGGGCCACCTCCATCGGGGATTACTCCACGTATACGAGTTGCCGGTATAGTCAGGGCAATATTAAAAGGTGGATTGTTAGCCCCGGTACTATAAAGAGAGCGGGTCAACTGCTGGTGAAACAGACCAAATCCCCCTCGAAGCGAGGTCTTGCCGTTTCCAAAAATATCAATGGCAAACCCAATACGGGGAGAGAAGTTCTTCAAGGAGGGGTTCTCGGGCCACAGGGGATTGCCTAGGTGTGCCACAAGATCCTCCGGCTCTAAGATATTGGCAAGGCGCCCTTCAACACCAGGATCGTCTGCACCAAGATAAGCCCCGTTGCCGACTTCGTTGGGGGAGGTGGTGCCCTCGTAGCGCACTCCCATATTTATAGTGAGCCGTGGTGAAAACTTCCAGTCGTCTTGAATGTAGAAGGCAAACAGGTTCTGCCGAATACCTATGTCTATATTATTAAAGGCTGCCCAGCTCAAACGAGAGAACTGTTTCCGTAGGATAGCTTCAACGCCAGCACCGACATAGAGCCCGTTGGATGTTGTCGTCGACTTGCCATTCATTTGCATGCGGGTAAAGATCCCACCGATTTTCAGGAAATGGCTGCCTTTGGTCCAGTTGAGGTCATCGGCGTAAGAGAAATTGTTGGGAACCTGCTTGGCCCCCAGGAAGCTTCCCCAGCGACCGATAGGCACTCCCAACCATTGGGGAATGGTAGGCCCAAAAGGAGGAGTCAGATTACTGAACCGCAGGCCGGGATCTAGAGTCGTGCCTGCAGGGGGGCTTTCTACTGGAATCTGGTTGGACAGGGAGCGGACGAATCCAACCCGCACCTCATTGATCACATTGGGAGAGAAGATATGCTTTTCCGCGATAGTCAGGTACTGGTAACGGTAGACGTTATTTAAATCCGCCTGGTTGGACCAAAAGAACGTTCTCTCTGAATCATCAAGGGTGTAGCGAGCAAAAATGGAATCCGCCTCAGAGAACTGATGGTCCACTCGGATGGTGTACAACTCTCCATCGGTTGGATAGTTCTCCGGGTTAAAATACTGGCCTATCCCGCCTCCCAAGTCTCTGCCGTTTTGTAGGGGGATGAGGTCAATATAGGGCTGCACGTCAGGATGAACGGCTATTGGATTTCCGTTGCTATCGGGGTATTCTCCCGCACGCACCTGGTCGGTGAACACGAAACCACCGTCGCTCCCGGGGTTGAGCGCTTGCCTCACTCGAATGACTTCGATGCTGCCAAAGACAAAGGTCTTATCCTTGACAATGGGACCGCCCAGGGAAAAGCCGAACTGGTTGCGTACGAACTTCGGAGTAGCACTGCGGTTCAAAGGGTCAGTTGGATCAATATCAAAGAAATTACGAGCATCCAGGGCTGCGTTGCGGTGATAGTTATAGATGGATCCATGCAGATTGTTGGTGCCCGACTTGGTGATGGCGGTGATGACTCCGCCCGTAAACTGGCCGTACTCAGCGCTGAAGGCACCGGTGATCACCTTGAACTCCTTGATCGTTTCCACGCCGGCCACTGCGCCAGAGGCACCGGCGGGGACCACTCCCCGAGCGCCCCGAATATCGGTTCCATCCAAAAGAAAAGCGTTCTGATGAACCCGAGCGCCCGCCATGGAAATGAGTGTTCCATCGTTTCCACCCTGGGTTCTCAAGTACTTGGTGTTGGCGACGATGCCCTCCTGGAGGAGCGCCAGTTGAACGAAATCCCGCCCATTGAGCGGCAAGTCCCGAATTTGTCGATCGTCCACCAGTCCTGAGGTGACAGCACTGGTGGTCTCAACCAGGGCGGCTTCCCCGGTGACCACGACTCTCTCGGTAATTTGTCCGATGCTCAGGCTGAAATTCACCACCGCCTGGCTGTCCATGGCGATGGAAATGGGACGGCGAACGCCGGTGCTAAATCCACTCAGTTCGGCCTGCACCTCATAGGATCCCGACTGAAGTTGCGACACCCGGTACCGACCTTCATCATCGCTGATAACAGTCCGTGACTGATTGGTCTCCAGGTTGGTTGTGGTGACGCTAACACCCGGGAGTACAGCGTCTGTTTCGTCCTGCACGGTCCCCAGGATGGTCGCTGACTGGGCCAACAGGCCATTGGCCTGCAT
>JAZFTY010000098.1:0-6749 GCA_036446935.1 Acidobacteriota bacterium
CACCCTGATCAGCGTGGCCTTCTTAGACAGGGTCTCGAATCTGTTCTTGGGAGCCTGGCGGCCACAGAAAAGAATGACCCGATCCGAGGAGTTGAAGAGTTTGGCCTTGGGTGGCGTCCGCAGGCTGGAGTCCAGAATGACCTTGTTGATGGAATTGGATCGGGTCCAACGCACGTCCAAGGAGGGATCGTCTTTCAGGAGGGTGTTCACTCCCACCAAAAGGGCATCATACTGATAACGCAGCCGGTGGACTTCCTTTCGTGCCTGGGCACCGGTGATCCACTGCGACTGGCCGCTGCCGGTGGCGATCTTGCCATCCAGGGTCATGGCCAGTTTGAGCAGCACAAAGGGCCGCTTCCTCTGCATGAAGTGGAAGTATTTTTCATTCAGGGCGAGGGCTTCATCCCGGCAAAGACCCTCATGAACGCCGATACCCTGTTTTCGAAGCCGTTGGACTCCCTTTCCGGCCACCTGCGGATTGGGATCTCTCACCGCCACATAGACCTGAGCAACCCTGGCCTCAACGATTCGATCCACACAGGGAGGAGTTCTACCCTGGTGGGTACAGGGTTCTAGATTGAGGTAGAGACTGGCCCCGGCGGCTTGCCGGCCCGCCCTCTCCAGGGCCACCACCTCGGCGTGGTTTTTCTTTTGGTAGAGGTGATATCCTTCGGCGACGATTCGACCCTTTTTAACCAGCACCGCCCCTACCAGAGGATTAGGGCTGACTCGCCCCACCCCCCGACGGGCCAAAGTGATGGCCCGCTTCATGAACCTTTCGTGCACTGTTTCCGACTCGTCTTCCCGCTCCACTCCGCTCGTTCGGCTCTCTCCCTCTTTTCCCCTACTTTTGTTTGGCTCTTGGGTTCTGGTTGCTGCCCCTTCCCTCCTGCTCCAAGGGTAGGGAACCTTCAACTCCCGACTTCCTCACTCGCATGCTTTGAATCCTCTTGCGGTCGGCGCTGAGAATCTCAACCGAAAGTCCGTCCAAAACGACGGTTTCGCCTGCAGAAGGAACCTTTCCCAGGTGACCCACAATGAGCCCTGAGACGGTGGTCACAGCCAGATCTCCAAAATCGACTTCCAGGGTCTCCTCCAGTTCTTCAATCTCGGCTCCTCCGCTCACGATATAGCTCCCGTCTCCTGCATAGGTGAGATCGATCTTCTCAAGCTCATCCTCGTCACGGATTTCTCCCACAAGCTCTTCAATCATATCTTCCATGGTGACCAATCCCGATACCGATCCGTACTCATTAATGAGGATGGCCAGATGCTCCGCATTGTGCTGCATCTCCTTGAGCAATTCCGACACCTTCTTGGTCTCCGGCACAAACCATGCTTTATGGATCAATGGGGTAATCGGTTCATCGCCTCCCCCGTCGCCGAGGTAACTCAAGAAATTGCGGACATACACGACGCCAATGGCTTGATCGAGTTGTTCCCGGTACACCAGGATTCGCGAGAATTTGCTGGAAATCATCAGGTCCTTCAATTCAGCGATGGTCGCCTTTTCTTCGATGGCCACGATTTCCGTACGGGGAGTCATGATCTCACGGGCCAGCAGATCCCCGAATTCGAGGGCCGACTGAATCAGCCGGCTTTCTTCCTCCTCGATGATCCCCTCTTCCTCTCCTACACCCAGATAAGCCTGGATCTCCTCTTCAGTGGCCTCGTCCTCGGGACCCGACGCCACCTGGTTGTCCTCCTGGGAAGCCTTGGATATACGCAAGAGGGTGATGAGAGGGTAGCTTAACCAGCACAAAAAGGGATAGAACCTCCTGAAAAGGGGAAGAAAGCGGAGAAGAACCTGTTCCGGTTCGGACTGAGTGATCATTCTTGGAAACAATTGGCGAAACAGGGCGATAATGGCCACCATCACGGCCAGGGCCCAAGCGGGGGCATAAGGCAAATCGGAACTGAAAAACATCCATGTAATAAGGACAGCCGAGATGACGACCGAAAGCTGCGCTCCAAACTTGAGAGGCAACACAAACTGGATACGGTCCGCTGCAATGTCCCCCAAAAGACGGAACTTGGCCTCCTTCTCTCTCTCGGCCAGAACCTTCGTTGACAATCGGGACAGCCCGAAAATGGCACTCTCCAGGACGGAGAGCAAGAAGAGCAAGACAATGAGCAAGGAGACTATGAATAATCCTAAGCTATACCCACTCAATGAATTTGAAATTTCCTCCTTAGTCTTCCCTCCAGCGTCTCCATTTCTCCTTGATCGGCTTGGTGGTCGTATCCGAGAAGATGGAGCAGTCCATGGAGGGAGAGCACTTGAAGCTCCTCCAGCAAAGTCTTCCTCTGCTGGCGGGCCGCAGCGTCCACGGAGATCAGTATATCTCCCAGGTAGGGTTTTTCCTCCCCATCATCCTCTTCATAGGAAAATGAGAGCACATCGGTGGCTCTGTCTTCACCGCGAAAGTCGCGATTGTAGGTCTTCATCGCCGCATCGTTGACGAGTACCACTGAAAAACCGGTCTGCAGGGTCATCTGGCTGGAAAGCTGATCCAGAAAGTTTCTCAACCCTTTCATCTCGACAGAAACCTTCCGCTGCCTATTGAATACGTTGACTTTCGGTCTGTGTTTTTTCAAACGATTGTTTCTCTTCCACCCTCTTATTGAAATCAAACCCCGGGTATTCAATCCGGTGATGATGCATTCCTGTAATCACCCGCTCGAAAGCCCGGAGGATTTTGTCCAGATCCTTCATGGTAATGTCGCATTCATCGAACTGCCGCTCCTGAATGTTGACCTGTATCAAACGCCGGATCAGGCCGCGAATCTGACTGGGATTGGGCTCCTGCAGGGTTCGAGCAGCAGCCTCCACTTGATCGGCCAACATCAGTATGGCCGCTTCCTTTCTCTGTGGCCTGGGTCCCGGATAGCGGAAATCATTTTCGTTAACCTGTCGGTCTTTTCCGTCGGCGGCGTCTCGAGCCTTCTCATAAAAGTACTTCATCAGCCTTGTGCCATGGTGTTGGGGAATCAAGTCACGGACCTCGGGAACCAGTTTGATCTCGTCGGCGAGTGCCAGACCATCCTTCACGTGGCTAGCCAGGATCAGGCTGGACATACTGGGTGAGAGGTTTTCATGTTTGTTGGAGATGTAGATTTGGTTTTCGATGTAATATTCCGGCGTCTTCAACTTCCCAATGTCGTGATAGTAAGCCCCCACCCGAACCAGCAGGCTATTGGCCCCAATCGCCTCGGCCCCCGCCTCGGCCAGCGTTCCGACGATGATGCTGTGGTGATAGGTCCCCGGAGCCTCCACGGCAAGGCGTCTCAAAATGGGGGCATTCAAGCTGGAGAGCTCGAGCAGTTTGATATCGGTGGTGATTCCGAACACTGATTCCAGGATCGGCAGGCAGACAGAGGCCAACATGGCCGCGAACAGCCCACTCAGAAATCCGCAGATGGCACGTGCCGCAAAGGGAACCGCTTGGAAACCGGTGTCCGGAGCATAGAGTTGAAGAGCTAGAACAACCACAATGTTCACAGCACCAACGAAAACTCCCCCTTTGATGATGGCTGCTCTTTCCCGGTATTGGTCCAGCAGATAAATAGCCGCCAGACTCCCCGTCAACGAATAAACCAACATCACCGTCTGCCCGGTGAGCAGACCCACAAAAACGGCAAACGCCAAGGAGTAAAGAATGGCGACTTGAGCGCCCACCAGAAGAACGGTGAGAATCGTTCCCAAGGCCAGAGGGGCAAGAAAATAAAAATTTAATGGGTCCTGTAGCTCTTCAATCCTCAGGCTTCCCACAATGACATCGCCCATGGCGATGAAGATCTTGGTCACCACCAAGGTTCCACACAAAATCAGCGCCACCAGTAAATACCGATTGCGCATCTTCTTCTGCTCGCTTTGGTAAACCAGGAAGTACTGCCAGATCGAAAACAGAAAAAAGCTGACGATGAGTAGAACTCCGACGAACTCGCCCAGCAGCCGGCGTGGCTGCTGCAGAGTCATGAGCTGCTCCAGGAGCACCCTCTCTCTGCGCCCCACCTCATTTCCCTGTCGAACCAGAGTCTGGCCCTTCTTGATCCGTATCAGAACCGGATCCACGCTCTCCATCACCAGCTGTTCCAGCTCCATGCTTGCGTTCTCGTTGTAGCTCACATTTGGAACAATCCAGCCGTCCAGGAAAGTAATGATCTGCTTTTTCTCCTCGCCACTGACCGCTGTCAGCTGATACTGGTTCTGTCGAAGGAGGTCGCGTGCCTGGCTCAAGTCTCGAAGAGCCCTCCAGTCGTTGAGAGGTTCATCCTCCTGCGTCAATGAGTTGCGCAGAACCAGGCCCCGGTTCTGGTGACGCAAGAGGGCATCCCGGCTCAAGACCACACCAGGAGGCTTCATAGCCTCCTGGATCAGCACCAGCATCTGGTTTTCCAAGGAAGGGGAGAAGGAGTGCCTGAGACAGATTCCCAGGACGTCGCCCTGAGCGAATCTGGGTAAAAACTCCTGCAAGGCCGGAAGAAGCCTGTCCCGAGCCGCTCGGGACAGCCGGTTGGAGCCCGAGGGATTGAGGCCCTCTTCAGTCAACAGGCGCCGTGCTTCAGTGAAGGCCCCACGAAGCTCGGCCGTGGTTCGGCGCCGCACCTGCGGGTCAAGATCAAATATCACAGGCACGGTGGATTTGATTTCCTCTTGCCTCTGAAAAGTGGCATCCCGATCTTCGATGGTGAAATCACGGGGGGCCTCAATGGTTCGAACAGCAATCTCACCGATCTGGTAATCGGGAACACTCTGAAACTCAAATCGAACCAATAAAGAGGTCACAACCAGCGCCAGGCCAAGCCCAACGGCAGTCTCCAGAAGCATCAAACGAGCGACCAGGCCCTTACGGTCTCTCCTGCGGCCCAGGAACATTTTGGCCAGCCGGCTCCTTTGATTCGATTTTCGTGAAGGGTTGTCAACCATTGAGATTTTTCACATTAAAGTGCAGCACAGACACCTGCGCTGCTGGTGATTAGATTCGGGGGTCTCTCACAACGTGGGAGTTTAAGGGTGGTGTCATCTTCGTGTACAGTGGATATTATACCACAATCCGACTAGCCCGGCTTCTGCATAGGTTCTCGTCACGAAGTGCGACGAAATTCGGGGACTGTCCCTGAATTCGGTTGCTGCAGTAGAGAATTTATGCGTGATCCGGGTATCTCTTGAGCAGAATGCAGGCATTCGTGCCCCCGAATCCGAATGAGCTGGACAGGACATAGCGAATCTCTGCCTTGCGCGCCGTACCGGGCACATAATCCAGGTCACAGTCTGGATCCGGATTCTCCAGGTTGATGGTAGGAGGGATGATTTGATGCTGGAGGACAAGAGCACTGACCCCTACTTCCAATCCGCCGGCCGCGCCCAAAAGGTGACCGGTCATCGACTTGGTGGAACTGATGGGCACCTTGTAAGCATGGTCGGAGAAAACAGTCTTGATGGCTCTCGTCTCGATACGGTCATTGGGTGGGGTGCTGGTTCCATGGGCATTGATGTAGTCGACTTCGGAAGGATCCACACCAGCGTCCTCGAGGGTGGCTCTCATGACCCGAACCGCCCCGGACCCATCCTCCGGAGGAGCGGTGATATGGTGAGCATCCCCGCTCATGCCATAGCCAACGATCTCAGCAAGAATTGGAGCATCTCGCCGGCGGGCGTGCTCCAACTCCTCTAAAACTACAATGCCCGAACCCTCACCGATCACAAACCCGTCCCGATCACGGTCAAAGGGTCGACTGGCCCGCTCCGGTTCATCATTGCGAGTGGAGAGCGCCCTCATGGCCGCAAACCCTCCCACTCCCATGGGAGTAATGGCCGCTTCCGAACCCCCTGCGATCATCACATCGGCTGCACCGCGTTCGATGATCTTGAAGGAGTCCCCAATCGCGTGGCAGCCCGCTGAACAGGCGGTACAAGTCGCGGAATTGGGACCGGTGGTCCCCAGCCGAATCGAGACCTGCCCTGTGGCCAGGTTACTAATGGTGGCTGGAATGAAGAATGGGGAGATCTTTCGGGGTCCCTTGTTCAGGTAATTCGTATGCTGTGCTTCGATGGTACCGAATCCTCCGATGCCGGAACCGATATAGACCCCTATCCTCTCCGCATTCTCCTTGGTGACCCTCAAGCCGGCACTCTTGACAGCAACGTCGCTGGCCGCGATAGCGTAGAGGATGAAAAGGTCCATCTTGCGCGCATTCTTGGTGTCCACGTAATCCAGCGGATCGAGGTCCTTGACCTCGGCGGCGATTCTGGAGGAGAAGTCACTGGCGTCAAAGCGAGTGATGGGACCCACTCCACTCTTGCCCTGAAGCAGACCACTCCACGTACTTTCCGTGTCCAGACCCAAGGCCGAAACCAGACCCACGCCTGTTAACACGACCCTTCTATTCAAGGTGAACTCCAGAAGTTATTTCTGATGAGCGTTGATGTACTCGACGGCGTCTTGCACAGTCTGAATCTTTTCAGCGTCCTCGTCTGGAATCTCAATATCGAAATCCTCTTCAAATTTCATCACCAATTCAACCGTATCCAACGAGTCCGCTCCAAGGTCATCTACAAAATGCGCATCGGGGGTTACATCAGCTTCGTTGGCCCCCAGTTGATCCACAATGATCGCTTTCACGCTTACTTCTACTGATGCCATTTCTCCTCCATTCGCTTTCGCGACGGTTACATATACATTCCGCCGTTTATATTTAGCACATGCCCAGTGACATATCCAGCCTCTTTTGAGGCCAGGAAAAGG
>JAZFTY010000099.1:0-3566 GCA_036446935.1 Acidobacteriota bacterium
CACCCAGAGCGACGAGCGGGGCATGGCACTGCTGCTTGTGGTCATCTGCTCCACTCTCTTCATGCTGTTGGGCCTCTCCCTGACCTTCTCCAGCATGACCGAGTTCCGCACCAGTACCGAATTTGAAGCCCGCGAAAAGGCCCTGCTCATTGCCGATGGGGGCTTTAACCTGACCCAAGCCATCTTCCGGGGAAATAATCTAACCACTCTTCTCGCCACCACCACCGATGTGAACCAGTATCTGAGTTTTCCTGTGCCAACAGGGACGACGGAGCTGGGGTACTTCAATCGAAATCCCCTCTCTCCGGTTGAGGCCATGCACATCGACTATGCAAGTCCCCCTGCTGCCATCGGGACCCGCACCATCAATGGCCTCCTGACCCCTCCCAACGGACTCCCCATAGGCACGGGCCGCTACTTCGCCAGAGTGACCGATAACGATGATGGGGACGGTGACCCTCTTGTGGACAGCGACGACGTAGTCATTCTGCGAGTGATGGGGGTTCATCGCGGATCCACCACCGAAGGCGCGATCTACGGCACCCAGATTCAAAACGCCATTGCTACCATTGAGACCACCCTGAAACGTGATACAACCCTGAACTTCGATGAAGCTTTTACCGTCTACGGCCCCAACATCGACATCACCTATAACGGCAATAGTTTTGACCTGGACGGACGCCACCATGACCTGGGAGGAAATCTCATCGCCGGCTCCCCCAAGCCGGGCCTGGGGCTCATGAATCACAATCCCGGTGCGGGTAATGCTTCAATCTCTGCAGCCTCGGCCTTTACCATGCTGGCAGGAATGCAAATCGACAACCTGGTGGGTGCCAACGGTGACTTTGGTCCTCTTCCCTCTCTAATGGACACCACGGGATACGTCCTTGCCAGTTCTGATCCCGACGCTGCCAATATCTTCGATCCCAACTGGCTCATGTCCTTCGTGAATCAACTGGCTGCTTTCGCCAACAACAACCTTCCCGGGGGAACCTACAACGGCGTGACCTGGGGCACTTCGGCCAGTCCTGAAATCACCTTCATTGACGGCGACGCCCGATTGGGCGGAAACGGCTCGGGTGCGGGACTGATGGTGATCAGGGGGACTCTCGACTACAACGGGGCCTTCAACTACGTCGGCCTGGTCTTCGTACTGGGAGGTGACCTGCAGATGAGCGGAGCCAACAAGAATCTTATTGGCGGAACCTTTGCCGCCAACATCATCGATAACGGGGATGGAACCTACGACTATGGTATTCCCGAAATCCGCTTTAATGGCAACAGCAATTTCCTTTACAGCGCCCAGGCCATCTCCCTGGCCACCGATCTGCTTCCCATGAGGGTCCTGAACTGGCGCGAAACCACCCGCGAGCTGGAGCCCTACTAGGGTTGGGCAACCCACCACCCAGTGACCGTCATCACCAGATACGGAACCCAGCCAGGGTAACATAGGTTCAAATCGCTCATTTGAGCCCACTCAATGAGCCCTTTCAAATCCGTAAAACGGACGACACCCGAGTCGAAGCGGAGAGGATGATAATCGATATGAGAACATTGAAGAAAAACGCCTTGAAACGATCGTTCAACCGGGGATTCACCCTGTTTGAATTGATGATGCTGGTGAGCATTATCTCCATCGTCACCACCATGGCGGTCCCCCAACTGAGACAGTCCATGGCCGGCTATAGGCTCCTTTCCTCTGCTAATCTGGTGGCCACAGAACTGAATTCCGGCCGAACCATGGCCATCTCCAGAGCCTCGGTTCACCAGGTCACCCTGGACTCCGTCAACAACACCATTCAGATTACTGATCTGAACGATGCCAACAATGCTCCTCGAATAGAAAAGTTCCTGGACTCGGGGATTACCTTTACCAGCGTCCCCACTCCGGCCATTCTCTTTTACGGTCGCGGGCTGGCTCGCGGAGAGACCATCGAGATTCAAAACGAATACGGTGCTTCCAAATTCATCACGGTAACGGCCAGTGGCAAGGTCACGATTGGATAACATCATGAAAAAAATCAAGAAATCTTCGGCAAAGGGGTTTTCCTTAATCGAGTGTATGGTCGCTGTGGGTTTTCTAGCGATCACCATGCTGGGAGTCATCCAGTTGTTCGGTGTCTCCGTCCATCAAAACAGCTTCGCCCGCTATAACACCATGGCCGTCGTGGTGGCACAGGAATGCCTGGAAGGGCTGCAGACGGAATATAACAACGAGTGGGAGTCCGGCGTCGTCTCAACCAATCTGACCGCTGGTACCCACGGACCCATCACGTTCACGTTGCCATCGCCCGCTGGCAGCGGCAGCGGGGACCGGAATTTCCAGGTCACCTGGACGGTCAATATAAACGGTCCCGCCAAAACGGTGACGGCTTCCGTTGTGCCCATCCTGGCCAATGACATGGAAAGCAAGACGATGAATATGACTGCTGTCTTTTCTCAGTAAAGGACGGCATGCGTGATCGGGAGGATCAGTACGTGAGAATCCAGCATCAGAATCCAAATGTTCCAGGTGCGAATGGGAAAAATCGAGGCTTTACTTCGGTAGAAGCTCTGATCGCCATCGTCGTACTCCTCGTCCTTTTGGGAGCGGTCATGAGCACCTTTTATCAGAGTCAGAAGCTTTACACGAGCCAGCATGAACTGATGCAGGCCAGTGCGACGGGCCGGATTGCCATGAATCAGATCCAGTCCTTCCTCCGCCAGGCGGGAAACGACCCCAACAATATCGGATTGACCCCGATTACCATTGACAACCCCAATCAGATCACCATCTACAGCGATGTCACGGGCGCCGTCCCGGCTACCAGTGGTTTGCCCATGGAGGCCACCGGCGAAGCGGATGGAACACTGACCAACCTGTACGAGCAGGTCACGATTCGCTATGATCCGGGCAGCGAAGAGCTTTTCATCAATGTCGGAAACGGTGAGCAGCTACTGGCGGACAACGTCGCCGTTTTCAGTTGCAGCTTCCATGATATGCAAGGAAACGTGACCACCGACGGAAATCAAATCGCCAAAGTCCATATCGAACTGGCCATAGAGACCCAAAACCCGGACCAGCAGACCGGCAGCGTGAACTCGATCACTCTGGTATCTGACGTCATGGTTCGCACCCAGTCTTACCGGTTCTTCTCCTACGTAGCCAACCAGAACTACGTCACTCCATAATTCATGCGTTCGTGGGAACGTGACAGAGCTACCTGACATCCGTTTTGTTTGGGATTTGGGATTTGGGATTTCAGCCGCTCCGCCGGCTGTGGTCCTCCGGCTGTGACGATTGTCACCGCTTATTCCAGCTTGCCAGGGGTACTCTACGGGAAACAGCCTAGTGAGTCCCATTTTTCAGGTAAACGACTCACACCCATTAGGTTCAGACCAGAAAGGAATCAGATATGTTGCCCACATCTTCAGGATTAGGAATGCATCCGAGCCCGGAGGAGCGGGGATTTGCCCTGTTGATCACGCTCATCTGCTCCACGCTCTTCATGCTTTTGGGACTTTCCCTGACCTTCTCCAGCATGACCGAGTTTCGCACCAGCACCGAATTCGAAGCCCGCGAGCAG
>JAZFTY010000100.1:0-3121 GCA_036446935.1 Acidobacteriota bacterium
CCATCCTCAAGACCCTCAAGGCCGGTGGCGATGTCGGGTTTCTACTTGATCAAAACAGTCAGGAGAAGGAAGGGGTTTATGTCCCCCTGTTCGGCCACCCAGCTTCCACCAATTCCAGTCTGGCTGCCTTGTCCCGGAAGACTTCGATTTCGATTGTGGCAGGTTTTATTCTCCCCAGACACCGTCGTGGCCAATACACCATCCGCTTTTATCCCCCCCTCGAGGTGATCCGTAGTGGTGATGTTCAGAAAGATATCAGGGAAACCATGACGCATTTGAATCGGCGTCTCGAGGAAGTGATCCGTGAGTACCCACACTGCTGGTTGTGGGGGCATCGACGCTTCCAGACTCAACCAGACGGCAGTAATCCTTATCAAGATGGGGAGAAATTGTAGTGGCGCTCTTAGAACTCTCACTACAACTTCGGAATCAAGGTTCAAGTTTTCCGGCTGGCGGTTCTTATCTTGTTTCCGGTGGGTCCTGTTGATATAAAGGTTCCTCGAAATTCGAGTGTAGAGGGCTGTGTTGCTAAAGGAGAGCCAATGGGCATCAAGGTAGGAATTAACGGCTTCGGGCGAATCGGGCGTAACGTTTTTCGGGCTGTGATGGAATCCGATTTCGACCTGGAGATTGTGGCCATTAATGACATCACGGATTCGAAAACCCTGGCCCATTTGTTGAAATATGATTCCATTTACGGGCGACTGCAGGCCGATGTGGTTCATGATGACAACTCGATTTCCGTCAACGGAAAGAAAATCGCCGTGTTTGCTCAGAGGGATCCGGAAAAGATTTCCTGGGGTGAAGTGGGAGCGGATATCGTTATTGAATCCACGGGACTGTTTAGAAGTCGTGAGGACGCCGCCAAGCACCTGCGCGATTCCGTGAAAAAGGTCATTATCAGTGCACCTGGCAAGAATCAGGACGTGATGATTTGCCTGGGGGTCAACGAGGAAAAATACGATCCTGATGCACACTCCATTATCTCCAATGCCAGCTGTACCACCAATTGCCTGGCACCTGTTGCCAAGGTCTTGCATGAGAAGTTTGGCATTCGTAAGGGTCTTATGACCACCATACACAGTTACACCAATGATCAACGGATCCTGGATCTTCCCCACAAGGACCTGAGAAGGGCTCGTGCAGCCGCCTTATCTATGATCCCCACCACGACAGGGGCCGCACTGGCGGTGACCCAGGTTCTCCCTGAACTGGAAGGAAAGCTTGATGGGATGTCCATTCGGGTTCCCACAGCGGCGGTATCCCTAATCGATTTGACGGCCACCGTGGAGAAAAAAGTCGATGAAGATGATGTCAAATCGGCCTTCCGCGAAGCAGCTGAAGGGCCATTAAAGGGGATCCTGGCATATACTGAAGAAGCGCTGGTTTCTTCCGACTTCACGAAAGATCCGCATTCGGCGATTGTGGATGGTCCTTTCACCAAGACTCTGGGTGACGACATGGTGAAGGTTCTGGCCTGGTACGATAACGAGTGGGCCTATTCATGTCGAGTGGTGGAGCTGGCCAACTATATCGGGGAGAGGCTGTAAAGAAGGAGACAATAGACCATAGACAACAGACAATTGACAGTAAGAGGCAGTTGAAAGATGGAGCAGAACCCAAACGAGGAAAGCCAGAAAGACCAGAACCCGACCGAGCAGAGCCAGGTTGAGCAAGGCCCGACGGAACAAAGTCAGAACCGGCAAGACCAGGCCGAGCAGATCAGTCGAAAGCACGTTGTGGCAGGGAATTGGAAGATGTTCAAGACCCGTGATGAGGCTCAGGCCACCGTTCGAGAGGTGGTAGGATTGGTCGGGAATATTCAAAACGTGGATATTGTCGTCTGCCCGCCTTTTACCGCCCTGGGTGCGGTGGAGGAAATTCTCACAGGAAGCGTCGTTCAACTGGGAGCCCAGAATGTTCATTGGCAAGATGAAGGAGCGTTCACAGGGGAAGTCTCCGTTTCCATGCTGGCCGACTATGGCTGCAGTCATGTCATCATCGGACATTCCGAGCGCCGCCACTACTTCCAGGAATCTGACGAGGTGATTCAAGACAAGCTTGAGAAGGTCTTCAGCACAGAACTTACTCCCATCCTTTGTATCGGTGAGTCTCTGGAGGCGCGGGAGGCGGACCGGGTTCAGGAAGTCATCCCGAGCCAGTTGGAACGGGCCTTGCGTGAATTGACAGACCCTCAGACCTCCCGTATCATCATTGCTTACGAACCCGTTTGGGCGATCGGAACGGGAAGGACGGCGACTCCAGAGCTTGCAGAGAAAGTTCATTTTCTGATTCGCAGCTGGCTCTCCGATCACAGTTCGGTCGGTGTAGCGGATCAGGTGCGCATCCTGTATGGAGGAAGTGTCACCCCGGAGAATGCTGGCCAGCTCATTGAGCAGGAGAACATCGACGGGTTTTTGGTTGGCGGTGCCAGTTTGGACGCACCATCGTTTGCTAAGATAGTCCAGCAGAGCGCCTGAGCCGAAACGTCAAAGGACGTCAACCGGCCTGGCAATCTTTCAGTCAGTTGTCCGTGACATAAAATGTACGCACTCGTCATCGTGTTCCATATTGTTGCTTCACTGGTGTTGATCCTGGTTGTTCTTCTGCAGTCAGGTAAAGCCGGAGATTTGGCTGCCACTTTTGGAAGCACGGGAAGTCAGACCGCTTTTGGGGCACGGGGAGCGGCCACTCTTCTCACCAGAGCCACCACCGTCTGTGCTGTCATTTTTATGGTGACCTCGCTCACGTTGGCTATCATGTTCACCAAGGACTCCAGCGGCACCGTCCTTGACGGGATGAGTTTGCCGGAGGAAGTTCCGGTAGAGTCTCCGATCGACCTGTCCACAGCTCCCGCGGAGCTACCCTCCTCTGAAGAACCGGGGGCCGTAGAGCCCTCCGACGAGCTACCCTCGGAACCTGCAGCCGATGAGGGTTCGGCGGAAAGCCCCTAGAATGCCGGAGTGGTGGAACTTGGCAGACACACCATCTTGAGGGGGTGGCGCTCGAAAGAGTGTGCGGGTTCGAATCCCGCCTCCGGCACCAGAGACTGTGTTCTCAGCACTTTAGGCCCTGTTTAGCTAACCAACGGCTAACCGGGGCCTTTTCGGTCATACCAAAA
>JAZFTY010000101.1:0-3380 GCA_036446935.1 Acidobacteriota bacterium
AACCGCACCGAGATCCCACCGCGGACAGTTCTTGGGTTTCGCACCAGAGAAACATCCCCAATCTCTGTGCGGACTTTACCCAAAGCCTCATTGGTCAGGTTGCGGATGTCCAGAAGAGCTTCGATCTCGTAGGATGAGAGGAAATCCATGCCCAGAAAAGCCAGCCATCCCCCCGGTACTGGAACCACCTGACGAACGAAAAGATTAACTCCTTCGTTACCCGTCTCGTAGGTATCTGCAAAGGCATCCAGGGTGGTAATGGGATGTCCGTTTGAGGCGAACTTCACTAAGGCATTCAAACGGGTCCCGGAAAAGGGAATGTAAACTTCGATCTCGGCGTTGAGGGTGTGGAAATTCCTGCGTTCAATCACCTGGTCCAGGGCAAACTCATCAAAAACCAGAGTCGCATCCCGACTGATCCCGGATGCCTTTCCATGAATGTAGGAAAGAGCTGTATTCAGAGTGTTTCCGAGACGTCGCCGGACCATGACCCGATATCCTCGGTTGACCGCGTGTTCATCCGCCAACCGGAATCCTGGACGGGTCGGTCCCTCCTTGGAGTAGGCCAGAAGTGGAGTGGTCTCCCCAAAGAGTTGATTTTCATAAGCTGCCAACTCGATCTCTGTGTTTTTCGTCAGTTGCTGTGTGATGCTGCCTCGGTAGTGGCGTGGAGTACTCACCGCAAGTTGATTACCCACCCGCGAAAAGTAAACGGCCTCCCTCAGGTTTAACCTCTCTCCGTCCGGCAGGAGCAGGCTCCCACTATGGGTCATTCGTTTGGAGGCCATCATCACTTTAAATTTCGTCTGTTCGGTGGGAGAGTAGGAGAGTTCCGCATTCGGATTCAAGAAGGTCTGGCGCTGGTTTGCAGTCACCTGATTGAGTTCCAGGCCCCACAGTATAGAAAGGACGTTGCCCAAAAGCAGTTTTTCCTGGATACCCACACTCAGAACCCTGGTGGAACCTATAGTGGGCGCATCATCCAGGTGATGGCCCAAGGTGGTGGGGTTGCCGTAGGGTGCTAAGCCAGATTGGGCGAAGTTCTCCCGCCCATAGCCGACGAACACCCCGAAAGTGTGGGAATCACTCAGAGGGAGTTCGATAGAATTTCTCAAACGCCAGAGTTCTTCGACTCCCGAACTCAGTTGCCCTGCCACGATATACTTGCTGCTGGTCCCGAGCGACTGTACGAGAGCGAAATGGGTGGTTGCCCCTCCGGACCCAGCTCCGGCACCGACTGGATAGGAGCCCCTTGAACTTCCATTCCCGTAAACCTGAACCACTGCTTCCCCGAGGGAAGCTGCCAATGGAGAGCTGTCAGAATCCTGGCCAGTCGTTTCAGGAAGGTACCGAAAGATCAATCGATCATCGCCGGCGTTGCGAAGGACGGTTTTCACCTCTTGGTTCTCTTCATCGAAAGAACCTTCCCCAAATAACTGTTGAAGAACCAGGCTGAGGACCGTGGTCTTTCCGGGTAGGACCTGGACCAGGTTTCTGTTGCGGCTTCGATATTGTGAATTCTTGACCAGTAGCTCGTAATTTCCGGCTTCCAGGTTGCTCAGACGGATTTCACCCGCTTCATCGCTGCGTGTCAGAATGGGCAACGGCGTCGGCTCCGGTGATGTGTAGAGCAGGGCAACCAGGATATTGGACAGCGGTTTGCCCGATGGGTCCTGGATCCGCCCACTGAAGCTACCCAGGGAGGAAGCGACCCCGTATTGAGAAGCCGAAATGAGGACAACAGCCCAGAGTGCGAGAACAGCGCGCCGGGGTGCTAAATACATGGCAAGTAGTCTATACCCCCCTCTTGGTAAAAGCTATCCCTGGTTCGGGACACCGTATTTGATAATCGCATTAATCATAAAGTGAGCCGCTAACAAGCGCAAGGTAAGAATACAAGAGGGAGTTGCTCCCTAACGGCCTCCTCGTTTTCAGAGATACGATCAGCAGGGTCCATTGTATACTGGCCCCATGACGGTTCGAGTCCGCTTTGCTCCCAGCACAACAGGGCATTTGCACGTCGGAAACGTGGGCACAGCCCTCTATAACTGCGGGTTCGCCCCCAAGAGAACGCGTGCCGGAGGCACTTCATCCTCTCCATGATCATCTACGGAATCAACCCGGTCCTTGAGGCCCTGCAATCGAAAGACAGCCCTCCGGACCGCATCTGGATCACACGGGGAAAGTCCAATCCCCGGCTGCAAGAGATCATTGAAAAGGCCCGAGGTCTGGACATTCCCGTTCGCTTCGAGTCTGTTCGGGTGGTCGCCAACAAGGCCTCCACCCCTCATCATCAGGAAATCGTTGCAGAAATCGCCTCTATCGGCTACACCGACGAAGAGACCCTTCTTCAGGCGGCGCCCGCTCTGCTTTTGCTGGTCGACGGGGTGGAGGATCCTCGTAACCTGGGAGCTCTGTTACGCACCGCCGAGGCGGCCGGGGTTGAAGGGGTGTTCCTTCCTCACCGGCGCAGCTGCGCAATCACGGGGTCAGTGGTCAAATCCAGTGCGGGAGCAGCTCTACATCTGAAGATCGCGCGCATCGGCAATGTCGTGCAAACCTTGGGAAACTTGAAGAAACGAGGTTATTGGGTGGTTGGCCTGGATGCTCAGGGGAAGGACGGTCTGCACCAGATCGATGTGACCTTACCCCTGGTCGTGGTGGTGGGAGGAGAACACCAGGGAGTACGAAGGTTGGTTCGAGAGCACTGTGACTTCCTGATCTCCCTGCCCATGAAGGGACAAGTCTCCTCTTTGAATCTCTCGGTGGCTGCCGGGGTGCTGCTGTACCAGATTTTGCTGAGGAGGGAAGGGGAAGAAACCTGACCGCCTGACCATCCTGACCAAGGGTTATCCACGGTTCAGGGTTCGAACGATGATCATGCTTAGCCTTTCGTACCCTTCCATGATCTCATCGAAGGTAGATTCGTCAAAAGAGCCCATTTCCCTGGCCAATTCCACCCAGAATTTCGTTTCGTCACAGCTTCCTTGGCTGCAGGTGAGGAATCGGCGGTAATCCGCAGGGAAGTATTTCTGTCGAATGTAGCTTTCGACGTAGTTGGCCACAATCGAACGGCTGGAGTTCCGAACCTGCTGAGCCAGGGAATATAGCTTGTGTTTTGGAAGCTTTCTGCAAGCCGTTTCAACCAGTAATGCCTGTTTAAAACCCAATCAATAGATTTTAGATTTCTTATAGCTCATATTGAGCTACAACGTTCAAGACTCAAAAACTACGAGATCAATTTTGGTCAGGTGGTCAGGCTCCCCACCCCCACCGGCTCCATCACCAGATTTCTCCACTCGTCGACATGGACCCTGAAATCGCCCGGGACAAAGGTGGTTGAGCCGTACTCCAGGATAATGGCCGGTCCCTGAAGACGG
>JAZFTY010000102.1:0-16699 GCA_036446935.1 Acidobacteriota bacterium
GAGCCGAAGTCTTCCCGAGTTTGGCGGTGCTTCAACCCACAACGAATCCGACGTCGGACTGGAGGTCTTCAAGTATCGTCTCTCTCCCAACCTGACCCTGGATCTAACGGTGAATCCGGACTTCGCCGAAACCGAAGTGGATGATCCCCAGATTAACGTCACCCGGTTTCCCCTCTTTTTCCCCGAAAAGCGTGAGTTCTTTTTGGAGGATGCCGGGGTGTTTGAGTTTGGCCCTGGAGGTGATGGACCGGAACTGAGGCTGTTTCATTCCCGGCGGATCGGCCTGACCGAGGATGGGGAGGCGGTCCCCATCCTTTTCGGCGGGCGTCTGACTGGAAAAGCGGGACAATTTGAACTGGGCCTTCTCAATGCCCAGACCCTGGAGTCTGATCCAGACCCAAGACGCAACTACACAGTCGGTCGCGTCAAGCGAATCTTCGGGAGATCCTTCGTAGGCGCTATGGTGACCAATCTGCAGTCGGGCGGCAGCAGCGACTACAACCGGACGACTGCCCTGGACTCGGAGCTTGTCTTCTTCGACCATCTCAGCGTGAACTCATTCCTTGTTCACTCCTGGAGTCCCGATGTGAGTGAGGATACTTGGGCTTTTCGTCCTGCAAAGATCACCTGGGGAAGTGACTTTCTCAACGCCAACATCGAACATCAGACGATTCAGCGAAACTTTGAAGCGGAGATGGGCTTTGTGCCCCGAAAAGACATGAAGCAAACCCTTGGAGAGATCTCCATTCACCCAAGACCGGACTCCGAGTGGATTCGAAGAACCACACTGGGTGCGTTTATGTCCTATATCAGCAATCAAGCAGGAGAATTGGAGACTCGGGACCAGAAGATGACTTTCGGTGTCGAATGGGAAAGTGGAGACCGCTCGATGGTGGATTTCGGCAAGAATCTGGAGAGCATCACTCAGCCCTTTCTTTTGCGGGGGAAGTTTCTTATTCTCCCTGGAGTCTATCGAAACAACCAGTTCGAATACCGATTCAGAACTTTTAGAGGGAGGCGCCTTTCCACCTTTCTACGCATTCGGTGGGAGGAGTTCTGGGGGGGAGACCGCTTTTCCACAAACTTTAATCCCAACTTCATTATCAGCGATAAATTGAGCGTCAGGATCGAGTATGACTTCGATGCTATCTCGCTTCCCCAGGGGCAGCTCACCACTCATCTCGTCAACAGTACTTTTCGGTATAACCTCAGCAACGTGTGGTTAACTACGACCACCCTGCAATTTGACAGTTCTGAGGATCTGTACAATCTGAACTTCCGCCTCAATTACATCTACAGGCCCGGGGATGATGTGTTTCTGGTTTTCAACAGGACCAGCGACAATGAGAGAACCGATTGGTCGGTGCTGTTGAAAGTGACCCGTTCGTTCGATTTCTAGTCTGTCCGACCCGTGTGGGTTTTTCGCCATTCGGCTCGCACGGAACCCAGCGTCTCATCCTCCCCCACCTCGACCCGGGTACCTTTGAGTGTTTCTTCCAGTTGATCGTAGTCGCCAGCAACGGCCCTTTGGGCCTCTTTTTCCAGGTCTTCCGGCCAATACCCGAGGTCGTAGCCGTGCCAGGGCTCTTTCGGCTTGAGTTCAGGCAGACCCAATTCCTCCCAGATGACCCTGGCCCGTTCCATGTACTTCTTTCGGGGAAGGGAGAGGGGAGGAAAATCGGACTTCCGTGTGGCATCGATGAGCAGAGAGGATTCCTCACTATCGTAGCGGCTCCCGGGATAGTTGGTGACCATGCCGATGGGGGTGGCCCCAAAGGGCCGGTTGCCCACAATCTTGGTATCCTTGTGAGGCTGGGAGCGATGGGTGATCGCCCAAAGCACGGCAACAGGATCAGACGGGTTAATGTCCTCATCCACCGTGACCACCAGTTTCCCGACACGATCTCCGTAATCCAATATGGCCTGCATGACTTCCCAGGGCTCCTGGTGATCCTTCTTTTTCATCCGCACCACCACATAGGGGCGCAGGTTCACCAGTGCCTCGGTCAGGGAAACCTCCAGCACGCTGGAGAAGCCCTTCTGATGAAGGTAGCGGTAAATCAGGGTGGTCATCCCCATGGCTTTGATCTTGGAGCTCTCGCTGGGTGTCACCTGGCTGATGATCGACACCCAAACAGGATCTTTTCTGTGGGTCACACAGGTCAGTTCAAAAACAGGGCTCAGCGTTCGGGGATCCACAACCCCCATCGACTCTCCGAAGGGACCCTCTTCCTCCAGGTAGGAGGTGGGGATGATGCCTTCAAAAACAATCTCGGAGCTGGCAGGCACCTCCAGATCCACGGTCTGGCACTTGACCAGCTGAATCGGCTCTCCTATCAGACCGCCTGCTAGAGTCAGTTCATCCATGGTGGGGGGAACTTTCTGGGTGGCGGCATAGGAAACAGCGGGCACCGCTCCCACGGCCACGGCCACTTCAAGAGGCTTTCCCTGCTGCCTGCACTTTTCCCAGTGGCTGGACAGATCCTGGGGTGTGCCAATCATCAGGCCGCTGAGCCCCGGGCCGCGGATCAAGCCCCGATAATTGCCAACGTTTCGCTGTCCTGTGTCCGGATCCTTGGTGATCCAGTGACCCCCGGTAATGTAGGGGCCGTTATCGAAACCGGGAGTCGAAATGGGAATCGGGAACTCGTTGAAGCCTCCGTGGCTGAGAAGGTCTGAGCCGGTGTGAATCTCTTCCTGGACGGGACCGCTTTCAACCAACTCAGGCTCGATAGGATGGTCCATCGCGTGTAGCCATCGGTCTATAATCTCATCCGGCTTGCAGCGGACCCCCAGGCAGTAGATGTCAGCGGAACCGGCAAGGCCACCGACCAGGACAGAACCCTGGTATTTCCGGTTTTTGGAATCGGTGACGTTCTCGAATAAAAATGCCTTCCGATCCTCTTCCTCCAATCCTCTGAACTGCCAGCGAACCAGTGGGTGAAGCTCGGTATCCTTGTTGATTTCTTTTTGGATGCGCACGAGTTTATCTGTGTCCTCAAGTGCTTGGATGAATTCTCTTAAGTCTTTGTAGTAACTTCGTTTTGGTGTCATGGTGGGGCTATTCTAGCCTCAACTCCTAAAAGGGGACAGAAGTCTTTTCAACAGACCGCGGACAACAGACAACAGACCATAAGAAGGAGACAGGAGATAGGACGACTTGGAACCTGGAACTTGAAACTTGGAACGCGCGCGTCAGCGCGCATAAAAGGGCGTTTCGACGACCTTGGCCTGGACTCGCTTGCCACGAATCTCCACCTCCAGCGGCTGACCGATCTGGGCATTGTCGATGGGGAGATAAACCAAACCCACACTTTTTTTCAGGGAAGGAGCAAAGCTGCCGCTGGTCACCTGGCCCACCTCAGTTCCGTCCACAATGACCGGGAAGTGATCACGGGCGATTCCTCGCTCCACCATCTCGAAACCGGCCAGCGCGCGCTGCTTCCCCTGCTCCTTGAGCTTCTCCAGAGTATCGTGCCCGATGAACTTTCCTTTACCCAATCGGACAATCCAGCCCAGACCAGCTTCCCAGGGTGTGGTGGTCTCGTCGATCTCGTGTCCATAAAGGCAGTAGCTCACTTCCAGTCGCAGCGTGTTGCGCGCCGCTAGCCCGGCGGCCATGATTTCAAAGGGCTTTCCCACCTGAAACAGTCGCTTCCAGATAGACGGGGCTTCCTCCACGGGAATGTAGATCTCAAAGCCATCTTCTCCCGTGTAACCGGTCCTCGAGATCAAGCTCCGAGTGCCGTTCACGTTTCCAAAAGTGAACCCGTAGTACTGGATCAGGGACAGGTCCAGGTCGGTGAGTTCCTGAAGCACGGCTTCGGCCTTGGGCCCCTGGATGGCCAGCTGGACATAAGAATCACTGTTGTCGAGGATATCTACGCTCCCCTCCTTTTGGGATTGGACCCATTGATAGTCCTTCTCCCTGTTGGCCGCGTTAACACAGACAAAAATGTGCTGGTCACTGATGCGGTACACCACGATGTCGTCAATGAAGGTCCCCTGAGGATTCAGAAAAGCGGAGTACTGAGCCTGCCCGTCAGACAGCCTGGAGATATCGTTGCTGGTTACCTTTTGGACCATGGCAAGAGCGTCCGGGCCCATCACTTCAATCTCGCCCATGTGGCTGACGTCAAAGACCCCAACCCTCTCCCGGACTGCCAAATGTTCCTTGAGGGCACTGCCATAGTGCACGGGCATCTCCCAACCCGCAAAATCGACCATCCGGGCACCATATTGTCTGTGAAGGGCATTCAAAGGCGTTTTCTTCAAGGTCATGGAATTACTCAAGGTTAAGTCCTGCTATAGTTGTGTTCAGCTCAGCCCGAGAGGAAAAAGCAATGATCAGCTGGCTCAACACGATAAAGATTTTCCTGACGGTGATGATTTTCCTGGCCTCAGCGTGGTTTGTTGCCGGGCAGACGGCTTCCGGACCGCGCCACTACTTCTTTCTCTCCGACCAGCGCGTCATCACGGTCGAACTGATCAGTGAGCAAAAATCAATTCTAAACTATATTAATCTTGGCGACTCGTTCGAGATTATTCAAGCCCCGGGGCTTCTTATCTTAGATGCAGCGGGTCGCGCTTACCATGGACATGTCTTCGAAGTCGAGGATGCTACCCATCCCAACGACCGTTTCAAGGTGACGGAACTCGTTCAGCCTGATCGCTTTGTCGGCTACAACATCTGGGGAAATTACAGTTTTCAAGCACCCCCGGAAAAGGTGTTCCTGAAGGTCGGATCTCGCATCGCGGAGCTGGAGCCCGTCTCCAAAAGTGATTTCAATTTGCTGGCCTCCAAAATCGGAAATCTGGATCTGGCCATGGAGAATGGAAAGGAAATGGTTTTAACGGCCGGCTTTCATCAAGGGTACGGAACGATTTATGGAAGTGGTGCGGAAGAAGTACAGCAGATCGGAGGTCATTTCCCGGATCTCGAAATTGTGCCTCCTGTGTTGCTGAGTGGTGCGCAGCCGGCCCTTCCTTCCTCTTTTGCCCATTTACCCGACCCGGTTGTGGTTGAGTTGAGCGCTCGGGTGAGCCGCTCGGGAGCGCTGACCGAGATCGAGGTCGTCAATGGTATCGCGCCTCGCCTGGACCAGCTTGCCAGGGAGACGGCGCAAAACACCTGGAGCTTTCTGCCGGCTATTGCCAAAGGCAAGGTTGCCGATATCAGTCTGACCTTCAATGTGGTCTTCCGTAGAGGTGCGCCGGAGCGCCCGCGGCGTTAGCCTTAGACGATCCCGGCTAGGTGGAGAGTTGCTGAAAGTAGTGCTCGATGGCACGGACCAGATCGGGTACGGAAGATTTCTTGGCTTGAACCACAATCTTTAAGCCATGCTCCCGGGCCGTGGCTGCGGTGATGGGTCCGATCACGGCGCATCGAAATTGCTGGACATCTTCTACCTTCTCGGCGAGGCTGGCAAAATTGCTCACCGTTGAGGAACTCGTGAAGGTGATCAAGTCGGGAGGTTGACTCTTGAACAGCTGGGTCAGCTTGGAGCGGCTCCCCTTGGGCACAACCGTGTCATAGACTGCAATCAGGTTCACCTCGGCCCCCTGCTTTCGAAGTGTTTGGGGCAGAAGCTCACGGGCCCGGCTGGCCCGGGGCAGGAGGATGCGCAAGCCTTCGACCCGGCCGCCATTGAAGTCCAGGAAATCCTTGAGGATGCCCTCGGCCTGATAGAGCTCCGGAACCAGGTCAACGGCATATCCGTAGCTTTTGACCTTGTCCGCAGTGGCCGGTCCAATCGTGCAGATCTTGGGTAACGGGGAGTCACCTTTCGGGGCAGGCAGTTTCCCCAAAGCCTGAGCTCGATCCAGAACAATTTCTACCGCATTGGCACTGGTGAACATCAGCCAGTCGCAGCTCTTTAGCGCCTCGACGGCGTGGTCCAGTTCCTCATCGGGACGAGGCCTGATTTCAATGGTGGGCAGGTGCAGGACTCGAGCACCCGCTTCCTCGAGAAGATGCTGAAATTCAGGAGCCTGACCCTGGGCTCGGGTAATGAGAATGGTGCGATGGTGCAAGGATTGACTCATGGCTGGTACTGAACGCTAGACTCTTCAAGCATTTTGTCCCCACCCTGAGCCAGGAGGTAGCGGGCGGCCTCCAGGGCGAGTTCGTCCAATTCCTGGGGCTTTCCCTGGGAGGATGTTCTGGCCACCTGCAGGCTGCGAGGACCGGCCACAAAAGCCGTGAAGGTGGCTTTGTCATTCTCAATGGAAGCGTGGGCTCCCATGGGGACATCACACCCGCCTCCCATTTCGTGTAAGAATCGTCTCTCGGCCAGCGTACAGGTCCGGGTGGCAGGGTCGTCCACCGGTTCCACGATTCGGCGAGTGCTTTCGTCATCTGTTCGGATTTCTATGGCCAGGGCCCCCTGGCCGATGGCCGGAACCATTTCCTCTACCGGGAAGCAATAGGCGATCTTGTCGTGAAGTCCCAAGCGGTTCAAGCCGGCCGCCGCCAGGATGATTCCGTCCAGATTCTCTCGTTCAATTTTCTTGATGCGGGTGTCCACGTTGCCCCGAATGGGTGAGATCACCAGGTCGGGACGCAGCAGTTGCAGTTGCACGCGACGGCGAAGGGAACCGGTACCCAGTCTGGCCTTTTGGGGCAGCGCCTGAAGGGAAGGAATCGCTGAAGATGCCGTTACCAGCGCGTCGCGCGCATCTTCCCTGGGTGGGATCGCCGCCAGGGTCAATCCTTCAGGCGTTTGGGTGGGAAGATCCTTGAGACTGTGGACCGCTAGATCGATCTGATGCTGCAAAAGGGCCTCTTCGATCTCTTTGACAAACAATCCTTTGACGCTGGCTGCCAGTTTCGAGAGGTCGGCGTGGGGTGTTTGATCCCCCGTTGTGCGGATGATCTCGATGCGGGTCTCAAGATCGGGATGGTGTTCTTTGAGGGCCTCTTGAAGAAGTTCGGATTGCCTGAGCGCCAACGGACTGCCCCGGGATCCGATCACGAGTTTCCTCATGAGTCATTGTCCAGGCGGAAGATTTTTCGGATGAGTTGGATCTTGTGAAGACGTCGATTGGGATCTTCATCGACTTGTTGGATCTCGGTGATGAAAGGATGGGCAATTCTGTGGGCAGTGCTTCGAAGAGCTTTTTCCAGCCGTTCGTATTCCCCAGGGCCCAGGTTCTTGTGGTTGCTCCTCAGCTCCTCCAGGCACATCTCCTCGATGCGATGCCTCAGGGAGTGGATCAGAGGTCCGGCACTGCGGGTGCTGAGTTGATTCATGTATTTGACGGTTTCGCTATCGACAATTTCTTCTGCAACCGCTGCTTCTTCGCATCTTTGGCGAATGTTGGCATCAATGACCGATTGCAAATCGTCGACATCGTAGAGAAAGACATTCTCCAGGTCATTGACCCTTGGGTCGACATTGCGGGGAACGGAAATATCAATGATGAACAGCGGCCGATATCGGCGCCGTTTGATGATGGCCTCAACACGACTCTTTTCCAGCAGCAGGGAAGAGGAGCCCGTGCAAACCAGGGCAATGTCGGACCGGATCAGGTAGGTCTCGAGATCTTCGAAGGGAACTGCCGTGGCCATTAATTTGGCGGCCAGTTCCTGGCCGCGCTTGGGTGTCCGGTTCATGACAAAGATCTGGCTGACTCCAGAGTCGAGAAGGTTGCGCGCAGCCAGCTCACCCATTTCCCCTGCTCCCAGGAGAAGAGTTGTCTTGCCCTTGAGATCCCCAAAGATCTTTCGGGCCAGTTCCACGGCAACGGAGCTGATGGATACGGCAGAGGCTCCAATTTGAGTCGAGCTTCTGACCTTTTTGGCCACGAAAAAAGCCCGGGGGATCAAGTCTTTGAGATAAGTTCCTACGCTTCCCGCCTGGCAGGCCTCGGCATATGCCTGTTTCACCTGGGCCAGGATCTGGGGCTCTCCCACCACCATGGAATCCAGGCTGCTGGCTACTCGAAAAAGGTGCCGTACGGCGTCACCTCGCTGATAACTGTAAAGATAGTCCTCCAGGAAAGGGGGCTTCAAGGTGTGATAGGAGTAGAGGAAATCCTTCACCGATTGGACGACCTGGGCCTGGCTTTTCTGTCCGTGGGCGAGGATTTCCACTCGATTGCAGGTGGATACGATCATTCCTTCCTGTAGATCAGAATCCTTCTGCAGACGCCTGAGGGCGGGCTGTAGATGGTCTTCAGCAAAGGCGATTCGCTCCCGTACCTCGACGGGTGCCGTTTTATGGTTGAGTCCGACTAGAACAAGATCCATAGGCGTTGATTAGGGAAAGTAATGCAATCCTCCCAGGTAACGTGCCCCCAAAAAGGTGAAAAGGACGGAAAGAAAGCCGATCATGCTGATCAGGGCTGCGCGCCTCCCGCGCCATCCCGCCGTTAAACGCAGATAGATCAGTGCCAGATAGATTCCCCAGGTGACGAGCGCCGCGATGACCTTGGGATCGCTTTGCCATCCCCCGACCCAATCCTGCTCGGCCCAGATGACCCCTGCCAACAGGCCCATGGTCATGAAGCAGAAGCCGGAAATCAGAAATTTGTAAAACAAGTCATCCAGAAGCACCAGCGAAGGCAGCCAGTAATAGAACGTCTTCGGTTTCTTGCCCTTCAGTTCTCGTTCTTGAAAGAGATAAAGGAGACTGGCAATGAAGGTGATGAAGAACATTCCATAAGCCAAAAAAAGGCAAATGGTATGCCAGTAAATCCACGAACTGCTGAGAATCTCAGGAACCGGGGAAGATTTGATGAAAATTGTTCCCAGCATCAGGACGGTGACCAAGGGCAGCAGGAAGAGTCCAAGGGGCTTAATTCGATATCGCAGATGGGAGATGAAAAAGCACAGAGAAACCGTCCAGGCGAAAAATGTAAGGGCCTCTCTCAAGTCGGTCAGCGGAAGGCTCCCCTTCTCCACCGCGCTGTAGATGAGATAAGCCGAGTGCAGAACAAAACCCACACTCACCGAAATAAGCGCGATCCGATGGAAGGTCTTATTCTGTTTGGACACAAAGGCTGCCACGCTGTGGAGAAGCCCCAGCACGTAGAAGCCAAAAGCCGAGTTAAAGAGAAGCATGCCCACGGGACGCCTATTATAGCAGCACAGTTGGGGCCCTGTGGTATCATTTGTGGCGTGAATTTCGGTGGGATTGATCCAGTCTATTTCCTCATCAATATCGCTGTGCTCTTATTCTCCCTCAGTATTCACGAATCTGCTCATGCCTGGACAGCGGATCGGCTTGGGGATTCCACTGGTCGCGATCTGGGCCGGGTGACCCTGAACCCGCTCGCTCATCTTGATCCCATCGGAAGCCTTCTTTTCCCGCTGGTGGGCCTGATCGCCGGAGGGGTCATCTTTGGGTGGGCCAAACCGGTGCCCGTCGATTCCCGCCGGCTGCAAAATCCCAGGAAGGATCATATTCTCATTGCAGCGGCCGGTCCCGCCACCAATGTGGTGGCAGCGCTGGCGTTTCTGATTGCCTTGAAGATCATGACACTCCTCTCACCGCTGGTGAGAGGGGAGGATCACACTTTTTATCCCCTGTTTCTGATCTGTTATGTGGGGCTTTTCCTGAACGTCATTCTGGCGGTCTTTAACCTGATTCCCATTCCGCCCTTGGATGGGAGCTGGGTCCTTTCCGGATTCTTGCCCCATCATCTTTCTGTTCTCTATGACCGCCTCAGGCCTTATGGGTTCATGCTTTTGCTTCTGCTCTTGTTCTCCGGGGCTTTGGGAGAAATCATCCGTCCGGTCTGGGGCTTCGTGCTGGGCCTGATCGTTTGACCGAATGAATGCTTCAACCATGAAAAAAAGGATATTTAGCGGGATGCGGCCAACGGGTCGGCTGCATCTGGGGAATTTCTTCGGAGCCCTGCAAAATTGGGTGAGTCTTCAGGATGAGTACGAGTGTATCTTCGGAATCGTGGACTACCATGCGTTGACGACCGATTACGGCAACCTGGATCAGATCGGTCAAAATGTCGTAGAGGTGGCCATCGACTGGCTCGCCAGTGGGATCGATCCCCAAAAATCCACCATCATGATCCAATCCCTGGTTCCCGAGCATGCCGAGCTTCATCTACTGCTTTCCATGATTGTCCCGCTGCCCTGGCTGGAGCGCGTTCCCACCTATAAGGAACAAATACAGCAACTTCCGGAAAAGGACCTTTTAACCTATGGCTTTCTGGGATATCCGCTGCTTCAGGCAGCCGACATCCTCATTTATAAAGCAGATGCGGTTCCGGTAGGCGAAGACCAGGTCGCCCATATTGAACTGTGTCGGGAAATCGCTCGACGCTTCAATCACTTCTACGGAGCCGTTTTTCCCGAGCCTCAGGCCAAGTTGACCCGGATGGCGCGTTTGCCGGGAACCGACGGCCGCAAGATGAGTAAGAGTTATGGCAACGAGATTCAGCTCTCCGAAGACCCCGAGAGCATTTCCAAAAAGGTGATGAAGATGATGACGGATCCCGCTCGGGCACGCCGCACCGATCCGGGTAATCCCGAGGTGTGTCCCGTTTTTGACTATCACAAGCATCTCACCGATGCCGAAGGCCGAAAGTGGGTGACCGAGGGTTGCACGACGGCGGGGATCGGTTGCACGGATTGCAAACAACTGCTGCTGAAAAATATGCTTCCCGTCATCGAGCCACTCCATGAAAAAAGACTGGAACTGGAGAAAGACACCGATCAAGTCAAGAAATGGCTCGTGGAGGGAAGCAGCAAGGCCCAGGGTATAGCCCGAGAGACCATGACCGAGGTACGTCAGGCCATGAAGATAGAGTATTAGTGTCTCAGGCGTAGTTGTGTTTTTTGACGAGACTGGCGAGCTGAAATCAAGGAGTGAGTCACCCATCCATGCAGGTGCAAGCCGAGTCGCAAACGGAAGACTATACGGTCCAACTGGAGGTTTTTGAAGGCCCTCTGGACCTGCTTCTCCATCTCATCCGCCAACAAGAGATCGATATTTACCAGATTCCCATTGCCCAGATCACCGATCAGTATCTGCAATATCTGGACAAGATGAAGGATCTCAGCATCACCATTGCAGGCGATTTCCTGGTCATGGCCGCCACGTTGATTCATATCAAATCGGGGATGCTGCTTCCAGCTGAGCCCGGTTCTCAGATGGCTGAGGAGGTTGAGCAGTCGCGAAACGAACTGGTTGAGCGGTTGTTGGAGCATGAACGGTTTAAACAGGCCGCCCAAATGCTCTATGAGCGTGAAACGGTTGAGCTCAGTGTGTGGCCCCCGGAAGACAGTGAGTTCGAAGACCAGGAAAAGGAGCTCATATCGGCCACTGTGTTTGACCTGGTGAGTGCTTTTCACCGCATGACGGAACGCTATAAAGATCAGATCGTCATGGAAATTAAGCATGAGGCGGTGTCTCTTGAAGAGAAACTCACGGAAATTCGACGTCTACTGACGGTGCAGGGCGAATTCATGTTCTCGCTCTTTTTCCAGAAAAAAATTTCCCGTCTTCATCTTGCGGTTACCTTTTTTGCTTTGCTGGAGCTGACAAGACTGCAGGAGATTCAACTGGTTCAAAAGGGTCTTTTTGCGGACATTCGTATTCGGGCATGTTAGAAGCGGCATTACCCAATCAAATCCTGGCTATTCTCTTTGTGGCAAAAGAGCCACTGACTCTTTCTCAGCTGCAGGAAGTCTATCCCGACACCCCGGTGGACGAACTCCAGGAAAATCTGGACCAGCTGCTATCGGAATTTAACTCTTTTCAACAGGCCGTGGAAATTCGCCAGATTGGGGGCGGCTATAGAATCACCACCCGCCCCAATCATCACGAGGACATTCGAAACTACCTGAAGACGAAGCCTTCCGCGAAACTGTCGTTGGCGGCCTTGGAGACACTGGCGGTGATTGCCTACAAGCAGCCTGTGACGCTCCCGGAAATCATGGAGATCCGTGGGATCAAGGGAACCTCCACGATCCACACGTTGCTTGAGAAAAAGCTGATCGAGACTCGAGGGCGAAAGAAAGTCGTGGGGCTACCGATCATGTATGGGACCGCCAAGGAGTTTACCCTTCATTTCGGGCTCAAGGACATTTCCGAGCTGCCCACCTTAGAAGAACTGAAAGAGGTTCTCACCCCATAAAGGGGGTGTAGGGGCGAGTCGGTGGCTCGCCCGAACAGCCAGGCTGGCAAAACCGAAGCCACGCGGGTAAAGAATGTCCTGCTCGTTCGGTTCGGGTCAGCCACCGGCTGACCCCTACAGTACGTTATGCATAATACGGACTAAAAGGAGTCCTTATGTTAGAGCGGCTACAGAAAGTCGTGGCAGCTGCAGGTGTCGCCTCGCGCCGAAAGGCAGAGCAGCTCATTCTGGAGGGGCGTGTTTCGGTCAATGGCCAAACCGTTACTCGATTGGGTACCAAAGTTGATCCCCGGCAGGATCACGTCAAGGTGGACGGTAAACTGATTCGGCCGGAGCCTCTAGAGTACTTTATCGTCAACAAACCCCAGGGTGTCCTGAGTGCCGCATCCGATCCTTCAAATCGCCCTCTTGTGACCCAGCTGGTGCGCTCGAAAAGAAGACTCTATCCGGTAGGTAGGCTGGACTTTCAGAGTGAAGGATTGATGATTTTGACCAATGATGGAGAACTGACCCGCAGGATCACTCGAGCCGGAAACCTGAAAAAGGTCTACCAGGTTAAAGTGCACGGCCAACCCAGCCAGGAAAATTTGGACCGGCTTTGTGGGGGAATGAGTATTGAGGGGGAACAGTTTGCCCGATGCGAGATCAGAGAATTGAAAAGAGCTCGGAATTGTTGGTTTGAAGTGGTTCTTCGGGAGGGAAGGAACCGCCAGATTCGGCGCATGTTTGAACACCTGGGCCATCGGGTCATGCGCGTTCGCCGAACGGCAATTGGACCGCTGGTTTTGGGAGATCTTTCCCCCGGAGGTTATCGAAAGCTGACCTCCGGGGAAGTGCAATTACTGCAGGAAAAGAAAAAACCGAAGCAAAAAAGTAAAAAATCAGGATAATAGGGGAAGATGTTTACCGGAATCATTCAGGATTTGGGAAAAATCCTTGCCAAGGAGCAGAACGAGGATGGAGCCAGCTTCGAAATCGGGTCGGAAAAAGTGCTGGCCGATCTCAAGCCTGGAGACAGTATCAGCGTGGATGGTGTCTGTCTGACGGTGGCAGAGAAGATGAAGGGGGCGATCCGGTTGGAGTTGGCACTCGAGACGCTCCGTTGCAGTAACCTGGGAGAACGCCGCTCAGGGGATCAGGTGAATCTCGAACTCTCGGCCAAACTGACCGATTTTCTGGGAGGCCATCTGGTTCAGGGTCACGTGGACCAAACGGGTGAAGTTCTTGCCATCACGCCGGAAGGGAATTCCAAGATCTTTCGAATCGCTGCTCCAGAGGAGATCCTGCGATACTGCACTCTGAAAGGGAGTATCACGGTCAATGGAGTGAGCCTCACTCTCTCGGCCTTAGATTCAGAGAGCTTCGAAGTTACCATCATTCCCCACACCCTCAAGGTGACGAATTTTCGCCAGCTCGAGGTAGGCAGTAGCGTGAATCTGGAAGCAGACGTGGTGAGCAAATACGTGGAATCCCACGTGAGCCAGTACGTGAAATCCCATGTGCGGCGTCTTCTGGGACTGATTGCAGGGTTTTTCTTTCTCAGCTCGACACTGCTTTTTGGAAGCGATTTTACTCTGGGCCCAAAGTCGATACTGGTTTATTCCAACCAATCCCTCCAACAGAAGGAAACCCAATTTGTGTTTCGACTGGCCCGCTATCGTCCCGACATCTTCATGGAGTGGGAGTCCAGGGCCGATCAAGGGACCATTCACCTTCACCGAAAGGCGGTCAGCAAGGCCGGGAGGTTCACCGTGAGTTCGCTGTTTGATGTGGGTGTCGAAGTGGAATCTTCTGAAATGATGACTCTCTGGCTTTCCGAGAAGGTCTATCGGGATCTCACCGAAAAGGGGGAGGCCAGCATTGCCCTCAATCGCTCGCCGATCAAGCTGACCCTCAAAGATGAGGGTACCTACAGTCTGACCCTTAACAAACAGGTTGAGGAGATTCCTGTCATCCATGTGGAGGACAATCGGAAGGGTTCCTGGACCTTTCATAAAAGCGGCGAGAACCCACTGCTAGTGGAGTATGTCACTCCTTACTTCCATCAACGCCTGAAAACGGTCTCCACGGATCCGGGTAATAAACTGCGCTGGATCAACGAGTTACCGCCCGTCAAATAGAAAACCCGGATTTGCTTCTGGGGTGTGATGGGAAATTTCGCTATAATGAGCTTCGCTTAACATCAAGGAGAATATGTCTTTAGACGAAGTTACAGCCGCTATCGAGGACTTTCGCGACGGAAAGATGGTCATCGTCATCGACGAGGAAGATCGTGAGAACGAGGGCGATCTAACCATAGCCGCGGAAAAAGTGACTCCCGAGGTCATCAACTTCATGGCCAAATATGGACGGGGGTTAATCTGTATGCCCATGACGGGCGAGCGGTTGCGCGAGTTGAACATACCCTTGATGGTGTCCAAGAATGAATCGATTCATGGAACGGCTTTTTGTGTGAGCATTGAGGCCCGCCAGAACGTGTCCACCGGTATTTCTGCCGCCGATCGCGCCATCACCGTCCAAACCGCTGCGGATCCCAATTCCAAGCCGGAAGATCTGATCCGGCCGGGTCATATATTTCCCTTACGGGCGCGTCGAGGGGGCGTCTTGAAGCGAGCAGGGCAGACAGAGGCCGCTGTGGATCTAGCTCGGATCGCAGGGCTTTCTCCAGCCGGCGTTATCTGTGAAATCATGAACGACGATGGGACCATGGCGCGGCTTCCGGAGTTGAAGGTATTTGGCAAGAAGCATGACCTCAAGATTATCTCCGTTGTCGATCTGATTCATTTTCGTCTCAAGACCGAGCAATTTGTCAGACAGCTCCAAAAAGTGCCCTTCGATTCAGAGTTCGGGCAGTTCGAACTCTGCCTTTTTGAAAATGAATTGGAGGGTGATCTCCATCTGGCATTGGTCAAGGGGGATCTTAGTGGGAAGGAACCCGTCCTGGTGCGTGTTCAGAAGGAATCGGTGCTCGGAGATGTATTCTTGACCTTGAAGAGTGATCATGGACGGGAACTCAGGCGCTCCCTTGAAATGATTGAAGAGGCGGGACGAGGCGTTCTGGTCTATCTCCGGCTCAGAGGTGAAGAAAGAGTCCTTATGCGGGAGTTTCAGCAGCATAAGGCAGCACTGCAGGAGCAGGAACTCCAGCTCGGCCAACCGCACACGGTTGATTTTAGAGACTACGGGATCGGGGCCCAGATTCTTTCCAGTTTAGGCCTTCACAGGATTCGACTCTTAACCAATCATCCGAAAAAAATGGTGGGGTTGGAGGGATTTGAACTCGACGTCGTGGAACAGATCCCGATCGAGATCAAAGAGTCGGTGAGCTGAGTGTCACTACCCTTTCTTGACCGAGTATCCTTCCCGGTAATGGACCTTTAGTTTGTCCGGTTTTCCATCGCCATCAACGTCTGCCACCACCTCTATCTTGATCTTTCGATACTTGCCATCCTTCTTGGTATTGGTCGAGACATAGCCTAAGGAGTACTGGCTTCTGAGCAATGCCGAGATGGTTTGGAAGACTCCCTCGTAGGCCTGCACAAAGCGAGGGAAAAAAGCTACTCCACCCGTGTATTTGGCAAAGTATTTGAGGACGGCCTCGGCCTGGTAAAGATCCATGCGGGCGCTGGTGCCGTAGTCGTTGCGAACGCGTGCATTGCCACCCAAACTGATAGGGTAAATTACCACGTTTGCCTCTTTCACCTTATCCATAATCTGGTCGAGATTTTTCTTGCTGAAGGTATCCAACCCCGAGGAGATCAGGACCATGGCCACTTTGCCTTCCACGTCTTGTACCCGATCGATCACGTCGTAGACGGCGTCATAGAGATTGCTTTCCCGGAAGGCGGGAGAATTTAACTTGCGAAGGGCATTGTAGACTTCAGCCTTGTTTTGAGTGAAGTCCACAAGAATCTCAGGCCGAATGTCGTAAGCCACTACCGCAACCCAATCTTCCGGACGCATTTGATCGGCGAACAGATGAGAGCCCAGCCAGGCCTCATACAGCCACTCCCAGGGGATCACACTGCTGTACTCGGTGACCAGGATGGCCGTGATGGGTGCTTCAACGGGAGTAAAAAAAGTGACGGTTTGCTCGACCTTTTCTTCGTAGACTCTAAAGTGTTCCTTTCGAAGTCCCTGGATGAGATTTCCATTCTTGTCCTGAACGGTAATGTCCACTTGAACCTGTTCGACAGCAATACTTAAAGTAGTCCGGCCCTGCGGTTTCTCCTCTTGCTCTTCAATAGGCTTATCCTGTCTTTGAGCTTGAACGGCATCGGGTAGGAGGCCCCAGATCAGGGCAAACACGACCAGGATAAAGGCACACAGCAACTTCTTCAGGGTGGGGGAATTCACGCTTTTATTTTAGCACAGGAGTGAGAAAGGAGAGAATCTTGCCTCAGAGAAATTTGTCGAGAAAACGACAACCTAACCGGGTTTGGCGTCAATGAGCATGAAACGCAGGTCCATGACGTTGGTCAGGGTTGGACCGGTCATGATCAAGTCGCCCAGCTCAGCAAAGAAATGATAGGAATCGTTACGGTCCAGAAAGTCCTGTATGGAGAGACCCTTTTCCCGAGCCCTTCGGGCGGTATCT
>JAZFTY010000103.1:0-2215 GCA_036446935.1 Acidobacteriota bacterium
ATGAATTCGATCTGTTCCAGATTCAACGGGCTGAGAACATTTCCCAGTTCCCGCGCCAGGTCCACACCCAACTCCTCCCAAGCGTCGAGTGCCAAGATAGCCAGGCGGGAGAATGGGGTGATTTCCTGGAACTGAGTGATATCTTGAACCGGGTCAGCGCCATAGGCCACATAGCTCAGGTTGGGCACGCCGCTCACTCGAACTCGCTCCACCTCTCCCGGGCGGGACAGAGGACGCTCTCGAATTTCAGAGGGAATGTTCTGGAGTCCCTGACTGAAAACATAGGGGGCAAATACGGGCTTGGGCAAGGGGCCGCGACGTGCCAGGTCGTTGGAGCTGAGCACACCCAGAGCCAACAGGAAATCGACTTCCGGATCGGCCAGGAGCCGCTCGATGGCCTCCTGGACGCCGTCTGCCGTCCAGTCCGCCTCCAGACGCTTTTCCGGCGGAAATCGGACATCGAATTCCTGCTCGAGCATGATTGTGATCTCTCGCTCGAAGACAGGACGTACCACATCGCTCCGCTCTGACGGACCATCCAGGACGATTCCGATGCGAACCACCGGGAGCTGGGCCAGAATCAAGGGACTGCTGAAACCCGCGATCACCGTGAGTCGAGCCAGAATTCTTACGGAATGCAGGAAATGAATCATGGTCTGTCTCCCTCCTATAGTGGGACGACTCTCTCGAATCGATGCCTTATCCCCTCTCCGCCCTTAAAAGCAGAGTGCCAGTCGGTTTTCATAGGGTAAAGGATGTCTGAAACTTTGTGAACTGTAAAAATTGTCAGTGGGAGGGCGCATTTCTAGTTCCTCCCCCTGGCGGAGAACCGTTTGCCAAACCAGTAGCGGAACAAGATCGCATGTTGGGGCGCCCAGGTACCCAGTTCCCGTTCGGTGTACTGAAACTGGTAAGCGGCAACAATCTGGCTTTGGGAGTCAAAGGTCCAAAGCAAGCCGATCCGGGTTCGAGTGCGATAAAAGCCGCGCGAATGGTCAAACGAAAAGTCTTGCTGCAGCCATGGGGAGTATTTCCAGTAATCCGCCACGAGTTCGAGTCTCTGGCGGTACACGTTAAAATCCGCCACCTCATCTCCCCGGAAATGGCGCTCGTAAAGGGTGCCGCCGTCAACGTGTATTTCGCCCTTCCAGATCGTTGTCAGAGGGTATCGAACCAACAGCTGGATACGCTGGTCAAATGCATTCCCGCCCCCCTCCTTTTGGCGACCCAGCAGGAAGAAGCGGCCCCGGAATTGCCATGCCTCGGGCAACTCCAGGATGGCCTCAGTGGTAAATCGGGTGACCACGTTGGCGTTAATCTCCTGTTCATCCGTTCGAATGGACGGGGTGGCAGTCCAAACCAGCTTTTCCCGCCACAGGATCGTATAGATGAATTCGCCCCAAAAGGCAAAGTTGGGATCATCGGTTTCAGGTAGCGGAGGCGTCGGGTTCTGGGCAAGACCCGAAGACGGAATCAAGAAAATCAGTAGTACAAGCCCACCCAGTCGTTTCATTCGGTTTCGCAGCCGATTCTATCCTCCAATTTCATATCCTGTCGATCAACTGGCAAAAGTAACAGAGTGCCGCGTGCTAGCCATCGAGATTGGCGCTCATGGATTGGACTTCAGAGAAACCAACGTCTAATTTAAGAAGAGGACCCTATGATTGGCAGCGCTTTTCGGTGGCTTGGACGTTCTTTGTCCACCCTTCTCGCATACGAAGTCTTGTTCCGAATGCTCTCCTTGACTCTTCTGGCTCCCCTGTCTGGCTGGGTCATCACTGGATTCATCGCCACTACTGGCAGCGTTGCGGTCAACGACTACCATCTCGCTCAGTTCCTGTTCTCGACAACCGGTCTGACGGCGCTGTTTACAGGCGGCGGGATCTTGCTTGCACTCCTTTACATCGAGCAGGCGGGGCTTTTCTTTCTTGCTTCGGCTGCTCTCAGAAAACAGAAGCTGGGTTCCTTACCGGCCTTGTGGGCGACCCTCCGCTCCATTCCCAGGTTGCTGAAGCTCGGTATCGTCCAGGCAGGAATCTGCCTGGTGATCCTGGTGCCCTTCGCTGCCATTACTGCCATCACCTACCAGCTCCTGCTCTCTGCAAACGACATTAACTTCTACTTGTCCACCCAGCCGCAGGAGTTCTGGGCAGCTGCTGCCATCGGCTCGGCGCTGACGGTTGGCTACCTGATTGCTATTGTCTTCCTTTACCTT
>JAZFTY010000104.1:0-2479 GCA_036446935.1 Acidobacteriota bacterium
TTATTGACCTTCGCCTATGTGCACGGACTCTTCCTGCCCGCAGGGAGGAGGTTCAGAAAATGCCTCTCCTCCAGATTTCACAGCGTTACAGCCACCCGAATCGTCTGGCAAAATCTACCTCCCGCCTTCGTCTATTGTGCCGAAATGAATGGCCGGTAGCGTGCTTTGTGCGCGTTCCAGGTTCCAGGTTAACTGTCTTCTCGATTCTGGCTTCTCTTGTGTTCTTTTCCCCTTGTGGACTGTCCGTTTTTTCCCTAAGGTTACTACTGGGAGAAATGCATGAAGGATAAGGTGGTCTTGATCACCGGTGGAAGTTCAGGGATTGGAGAAGCTGCAGCATTGGCATTTGCCCGGGAGGGTGCAAAGGTCAGCGTGGCTGCTCGTCGAATTCCTGAGGGTCAAGAAACCGTACGGCAAATCAAGGAAGCCGGCGGTGAGGCCATCTTTATCCAGACTGATGTCTCAAAAGCCCAGGAGGTTCAGGCGCTGGTTGAGCAGACCGTTGAAGAATACGGGCGACTGGATTTCGCCTTCAACAACGCAGGGATCGAGGGACCCCACTTCGTTCCCATTATCGACTATCCTGAAGAAGCCTGGGACCAACTCATGGACATCAATCTCAAAGGAGTCTGGCTCTGTATGAAGTACGCGATTCCCCACATGCTGGAGCAGTCCAAGGGTGCCATTGTCAATATGTCCTCCGTGACCGGCTTGATCGGAGGCCGCTCAGGAGCACCTTACTGTGCCAGCAAGCACGGCGTGATTGGCCTGACCAAGGCGGTGGCATTGGAGTATGCCACCCAGGGCATTCGCGTGAACGCCGTCTGTCCGGCCGTCATTCGCACAGAGCTGGCCGAGCGGCTCTTTTTCAGCAAGCCCGAGATTGCCAAGCGAGTCCCGGGATTCCATCCCATGGGACGTACCGGGACAGTAGAGGAAGTTGCAGAAGTTGTGGTGTGGTTGTGCTCCGATGCCGCTTCCTTCGTGACCGGCCATGCCTTGCCGATAGACGGAGGAATGATCGCCCAGTAATAGAGTTTATGGATACCCGACAACCGAGGAGGTATGAGATGCGAAGCATAATTTCCACACTGACCCTATGCCTTTGGGGCATGTTCCTGACCACTGCAGCTCTGGCTGGCGATGTGGAGGACGTCATCGCAGCAGAGATGGATTCCAGGGTCCAGGAGATGGCCGGTAACGTGGATGGCTACTTCAAATACAAGGGTTCGACCTACACCATCTTCCCCCCTACAGGTGGACTTCTCTCCCCGGGGTCGAAGCGGGAGCAGGCCCAAGCCAGATTTGACGCGGGCATGAAATTCGATATGCAAACCCGGAATTTCGACGTAAAAATCTATGGGAACACCGCAGTCAGCACTTATTACACCGTGGGCATGGTCCGACGATCCTCCGAAAGTGAACCGGAACGGTGGAACCTGAGAATGACCAGTGTGTGGGTCAAAGAAGCAGGCGAGTGGAAGTTAGTTCACCGCCATGAGTCGCACCTGACCCTGCGCTAGAATCCGTAATCCGGAAGACAATCCACCTGCAGCCTGAAACCCGAAACGCCTAGCTCACCGCTTTGGCAGGAGACTCGGCCGGAAGATTGGACCAGATCTTCTCCAGTTCCGGTGCCTTCCACCAGAGATCCGCCTTCAGGTCCCGGACGATTACCCCGGCCGCATTGTAGCCCGGAGCGCCCGTGATGTTTCCGCCCGGATGACAGGAGGCACCGGCGACATACAAGCCTTCAACGGGAGTGCGGTACTGGGAGCATTCCGGAAAGGGACGCTTGTCCAAGAACTGATCGGCACTCAGCGCTCCACACATCCAATCCCCGTTTTGCATGTTGGGAAGGTGCCGCGAGACATCCAGAGGACTCTGTCCCCACCCGTCGACGATGGTCTTCTCATTGATGTTGGGAGCGTACTGCTGGATCAGCTTGATTTCCTTTTCATAGAGCTCATCGATCACTTCATCCCAGTGCTCTGGACCTTCCTTGAGGTTATAGGGTGCAAGCTGCCAGAACCAGGCCGTATGCTTTCCTTCCGGTGCCTGGGTGGGATCAAAGACGGTGGGAACTCCTCCGATGAGCTGAAGCCGTGACGGAACCTCACCGGCAGCGCATTCATCGAGTATGACTCGAATATCTTCGGTGCTGTCCACACCCATGACCATCAGCCAAGCCTTCATAACGTTGGGATCGTACTCGGCTGCCGTCCACATGGGCCGTTCGTGCAAGGCCAGGTGAACGGTCATGATGGGGGTGGTGAGGGAGTACTTGAAATTCTCGGCCCGTTCTTTGAGACTCGAATCGATCTTGTCTCCGTTGATAAGCTGGAGGAAGGTCTGCTGGGGGTTGAGCGTACTGGCCACGAATTTGCGGGCTTTTAAGATGCGGCCATCGGCCAGGCGTACTCCGGTGGCCCGCCCATCCTCGATGAGAATCTCTACCGCTGCCTGACCCTCATACACA
>JAZFTY010000105.1:0-2314 GCA_036446935.1 Acidobacteriota bacterium
GGCTTGCTGTCAGGTAGGGGGCAGTTGGACCGGAGCTTTTATCTGGACGGAACGCCTGAAGGTTTTCGTTCGGGGGATCTATCTCACACTCACCGGCGGCAGCCCCTGGATGTTTAGCCGAATGCGGTAAAGGCCAGTTCGTGCTGTCATATAGAATGTCTTTCCGTCGGCGTCCCCCCAAGCCACGTTGGACGGTTGCTCGGCTGGCTGGATCGTCCCGAGATGTCTACCTTCGGGAGTGAAGATGAGTACACCGCCGGGTCCGGTGCAGTAGAGATTGCCTTCGGAATCCACTTTCATGCCGTCTGGCACCTCGGGTCCCTCCATATCGCTACGGTGATCCTGGCCATGGGGGGCCGGCAGAAATGCCTCAAACTCCATCCACAAAACTCTCTCAGGGGAGAAGTGAAGAGGGCTGGAAGACTTTTTGGCGGTAATATTTCAGTTCGTTGATGGACTCCCGGATGTCACTCAATGCGAGGTGGGATCCTTGCTTTTTATAGGTGGGAAGAGAGGGATACCACCTTTTGACCAGTTCCTTGATGGAGCTGACATCGATATTTCTGTAGTGCAAAAAACCCTCGAGAGCCGGCATGTAGGTGATGAGAAATAGACGATCCTGCCACACAGAGTTCCCGCAGAGTGGGGACACGCCTTTTTCGCAGTGTTTTGTGAGAAATGCCACGGTCTGCTCCTCCGCCCTCGCGCAGTCATGGGGCGAGGCCTTGACACGATCCAGCAGGCCTGATTCGCTATGGTGTTGCAGGCTCCACGCCTCTATGGCCGAGAGGGTCTCCTCAGGGTGGTTTATGGCTAAGTTAGGGCCCTCAGCCACGATCTCTAGGTCATCATCCGTGACGATCGAGGCGATTTCGATAATCACGTGCTTCCTGGAATCCAACCCCGTCATTTCCAGATCTATCCAAACGAGCCTACTCATCACTTCAAAACCTCAGCCACGACCTTCCAAAAACGCCCCTTTCTCTCCAAATTCTTCCTCAGTTGAAGACGTTGTCGTGAAAAGTCCGGATTCACCTTGTCCCCAATTTTTTCGGTCCTCACATTATTGAATCATTCGTCATTTCTAAATCCTTGGGTCCATGTACAAAGACCGATCCCCTCCCCTTGGTGAATAGGAATTTCCATTTTCGACCGATTGTATTGTGGGGGATAAAAGAGGTCAACGAGCGGTTTGTGAGGGGTGGAGTCAGGTGTTAGTGGGTATGACAGGAGTTGGTGGACCATTTAAGTGAGGGCGAGTGGGAAAGGCGGGAAAAAGGGGTGAAAGGAGATGGTGCCGAGTCCGCTTCTAAACCGCTCGAAGACGGTTGTCGGTGTCACCACCTCATTAACTCCTGATATATGTGAGATTTACATTCCTATCAATTTCTGAGGAAGGTCAAAAAGTTGTAATACGACCCTTGGGAGGAGTGAATTTTTTCAGGAATCTTTCGGTAGGAGGAAAATCCCTGATACTTACTATCAGCACCACCCCGACAGCACTTACCCAAATTAGTGAAAGCTGGTTTTCAGGTCAATGGTCCCAGGTCTAACTTAGAAGGTGGACTCGTTCGTGGGGGCAGGTCATAACCTGCTGGATAGCTGAGACGGCACGGCTGGTCAGGGCCACAAGAGCATTGTCGCCCCCTTTTCTCATGTTGAAGATGGCCACAAGAGCATTGTCGCCCCCTTTTCTCATGTTGAAGATGGCCGTCTGTTTTTCCAGATCCACATACTCTCGCTTGAGCCCCATGGCTTCACTCGGTCGGCAGCCGGTCTCGTAGATGAATAGAACCATCTGCTTGACCGGAAACGGGAGATGTTTAAGGACCTTTAAAAAGTCCTTCTGTTTGAGCCGTGGCCTTTCCTCACGGTACTCCTTGAGCTTCTTGAGTCGAGCGATTGGATTCACCTTCAATACGACAACCGTCTTCGAGCGGTTTAGAAGCGGACTCGGCACCATCTCCTTTCACCCCTTTTTTCCGCCTTTCCCACTCGCCCTCACTTAAATTGTCCACCAACTCCTGTCATACCCACTAACACCTGACTCCACCCCTCACAAACCGCTCGTTGACCTCTTTTATCCCCCACAATACAATCGGTCTTTGTACATGGACCCAAGGATTTAGAAATGACGAATGATTCAATAATGTGAGGACCGAAAAAATTGGGGACAAGGTGAATCCGGACTTTTCACGACAACGTCTTCACCTGAGGAAGAATTTGGAGTTCGACCGCATCATCGTCACCGCCGCGATGGAAGAGATCCCGGACAATCTGATCGCGCGGCTCGAGGTCGGGGGCGTCCTGGTTG
>JAZFTY010000106.1:0-2361 GCA_036446935.1 Acidobacteriota bacterium
GGCCGCAACTCCTTTCGTGAAAAAAGTTCAAGCTGATCTCCACGAAAAGGTGAATCCGGCTGTGATGCATTTCCATAGCTCAGTAGGACCTGAGCCCGAACCGGGTTGGAGAACTCCACGGCCATCACAAAGGAGTCTCCTGAGGCGGCTCCCTTCAACCCCTGGCCCAGCTCGCGGAAGTTGAGGGCTCGGAAGATGCCCAAGCTGTCCGGTCCTCCGTTGGCGGGAAAATCAAGTTCCCCCATACGGAGACGATGGATCTTCCCCCACTCCACGTCCAGTGCTCCATAGTCGGTTTCCACTCGACGGGCCGCAGTTTCCAGTGCCTCAAGGGCAGCCGCCGGATCAGCCAGACCGTCGGGCGTCTCCAGTGGGAAATCCTCGCTCCAGCTTCGGGCAAAGATAGCGGATCCGGAGTGAGAACGGTTCCACTCCTGGACAAAGGCTTCAAACAGAACCGCCCCCTGGCTTTTGGCATCGGCCTTGCGGTCCCAGGACCCCAGAACTTGGGCAGCCCGACGGACCCTGTCACGGGTGCTTTTTTGGGCAGCCGGAAGCAGGTCATCCAGGAGGCGATCGGCTAATTCCATCCGGGTTGAATGCTTGTACTGGATCAACTCCTCAAAGGTGATGCTGTTATCTTCCATCAACATGCGCGCCGAACGCTGGGCCCGCAAGCGCATCCTTCGAGGTGCCATGTAGCGGGGAAACTGATTGGCATCCAGCTCTGCCGGGAAGGTCGTCGTCCAGGGCGGATCGTTGGCATTCTGGAGCCAGCCGCTGACGGGATCAATGACTTTAGGGAGATCGTCATAGCCATGAGTTTCGGTCCAGAGTGTTTCTGACGTATCACCGGGGACGATCCCCGACCAGTCCCAATCTCCTGCCGGGCGCAGGGGAGTGAGTCCCCCAAAAAAATGCATGATGCGGCCATCCCTGTCCGCATACATCACGGTAAACATGGGAAGCTGAAGACGTCTCAGCACGGCTTCAAATTCAGCGAGACTTCTGGCCCGCATCATATCCCACCACTGAACAAACATCCCCGATTGTTCGAGCCCGACAATGCGCAGGGCAAGGGCCTTTCCATTCTTTTCAGCAATCACCGGACCGTGAATGGATTGTTTCAGGGCCAGCTGCTCTTCTCTCAGGGTACCGTCCTTTTCCCTGATCTTGAGAATCTCCTGGGAGATCTCAAACTCCCGCACTCCACCGTCCCAAACGTACCCACCCTCGGCGAGTGTCAGCTCATAGAGGTCATCGCCATCATGGGCGTTGACGGTGTGAGTCCAGCCCAGGTAGTCGTTAAAGGCGATGGTGAGAACCGGCATGCCGACGAGGGTGCTTCCATAGCTGTTCAGTTCCCGAGTCTTCAGGTGGGCTTCGTAGAAAAGGTAGAGGTTGGACCAGGGTAGGTGAGGATTGCCCAGAAGCAGAGCGTTTCCACTGGCTGATCGAGAAGGTCCGATGGCCCAGCCGTTTGAACCCGGGGTTGTTGCAGGGAGGCTAGCGGTCTGCCCGGGATTCCACCTGCGGTTGATGGTTCGAGGAAGGGCCGGACTGGTGATGAAAGACAGAAGCATGACTCGTTGACCGTGAGCGAGCACATCTCTCCCATTCACCGGGAGGACCGCCTCAACTTCATCGGAAATCTGATCCGGATGTTCCCCGGCGAAATCATTAATGCCCTGGGCAAAGGCATCCAGATATAGTTTCCACTCCCCAGACTGGGCCTCATACCAACCGGCGGTCCGCTGGGGAATGCCCATGGTTCGGGTCCAGCGGTCTGTGCTCAGGTAAGCCTCGCCCCAGTACTCGGCTCCCCGTCCCCGGGCCTGACCATAGAGTCTCAGAATCAGGTTTCCATGACTTCTGGCCTGAGCCCAGCCCAGCGCATAAAAGAGGCTGCTGTTGTTGTTAGCAAAGATGTGGGGTACCCCCCAGGTATCCCACAGAATTTCGGTCTGCTCCCCGGCGGACTGATCGGTTGGAGAGTTACTGCATCCGGACAATCCCAGGACCAGAACCAGTAGGGAACTGCCGTACAAGAGAGGTGTTGGAAATCTCATCGCTCTTATGATTCCTTCGGAGGGTCTGCAAATCAAGCCTACCACTCTTTGCAGCTTGACTCACAGTCTATCCTTTCACTAGTATGCACAGCTGTTACTTAATTGAATTGAGAATTTTGCTATGACAAAAGTTGCTTGGATTACCTGTCCAAAATGTCACAAACGTTTCTATGTTGAGCTTCTCATGCTCAAGGAAATTCATCCGCAGACAGGCACGAAGCCGTTTTGCCGCTGTTGCTGGTGCCTGGCTGAATTCACAGCCAAGGAAGCGGAGCGCGTAGAAGTTTAGGAC
>JAZFTY010000107.1:0-3206 GCA_036446935.1 Acidobacteriota bacterium
CCAGCATCGGAATTCGAAGACGGACTGAGGCGAGAAATCGTTCAGACCAAGTTGCTGAGAGTTGTCACGGACGGGATCCAGGCTACACCGGACGAGGTGCGACAAGAGTTTCTGGACCGCAATCAGGGAGTCAAGATTCGCTATGTTGCCATGGACCCGAAGGAACTGGCTCCGGAGACAGTCAACCAGGAGGATCTGAAAACCTATTTCGAGCAACAGAAGGAAAACTACCGAACTCCTGAACAGCGAAAGGTGAAGTACATCATTTTCGCCCTCAAGCCTGAGGAGGTGGAACTGACCGAAGAGCAGATTCAAGAGCGCATGACCGCCTTCCCTGAAAAGCAGGAGGTTCGTGCCAGTCATATCCTCCTGACCCTGGATGACGAAAATGCCCAGCAGAAAGGGGAAGAACTCCTGGAGCAGCTCCGGGCCGGTGCGGATTTTGCCGAATTGGCGAAAGAACACACCCAGGATGAAGCCTCAACAGCCAGTGGGGGAGATGTCGGCTTCTTTGCACGCGGGGCCATGGTTCCTGAATTTGAGGCTGCAGCCTTTTCAATGGAGCCCGGCGAACTGAGTGATCTGGTGGAAACCCAATACGGTTTTCACATCATCAAAGTCACGGACGTGCGCAGAGTGGATTCTCGCGGTTTGGCTGAAGCCGAGCTGAGGCAGGAAGAAAGTGTGATTTTGGCTCGTAGTCTGGCCGAGAAGGTCGCCCACGAGGCCCGAGACAGTACCGGTTTGGAGACCTCCGCTGAGCGATACAGCCTGGAGATCCAGAAAACTCCATTTTTCATCCTGGGAGATGTGATACCTGATTTGGGTGTTCGCAATGATTTCAATCAACAAGTTTTCGCGCTGAGTCCCGGGGAGGCGACGGCAGCCTATGACCGGGGCGGGACCTACCTGGTGGCCCAGCTCCTGGAGGTCCAGGAGGCTGAGCTCTCCGAGTTTGAGGCCGTTCAGGATCAGGTCAGTAACGACTTCAAGGCGAGCCGTGGGGAGGAGGCCGCGCGGGAAAGGGCCTTTGCCTTCACCCAGGCCCTCGAGGAAGAGCCTGACTTCGGGACAGTGGCTGGCAGGGAAAATCTGAACATTACGACGACCGACTTTTTCAGGAGAAATACGGCGGTGGATGACGAACTGGGGTCAGCAGCAGAAATCCTCAACCGGGCTTTCCGTATGAAGGAAAACGAGACTAGCCCGGCGCTCTCTGTTTCCGGTAAGTATGTTGTTTTTCAAGTGACGGAAAAAAGTGAAGTCGATGAAGAACAATTTGAGAGGGAAAAAGACGGGCTTACCCTGCAGATGACCGATGACAAACGGGCCCGGTTCTTTGGGTCCTGGGTGCAAAACGTGGTGGCCAGGCTCTACGAAGAAAACGAGATCGAAGTTAACCGCCTGCTCGTTGACTCCTTCGCTGGTTGATGATTCAATTTCTCGGTGTAGCGTCCCTACCCTCGATCCCCCCCAAAAAATAGCTAAAAATCGATCCCTTCTTTGAATGGTTTTGCCGTTTAGTCGGAGAATCGCCCCGCCACAGAACCCAGCTCCACGACTGGGGACGGATCTCTCTGTCATATGAATCAGGTGTCTGACGCGACTAATAGCGTAAAAGGGTGAAATGACAAGACTCGTAATGAAACGAACCATCGCTGGAAATGAAAAGAAGCGGGCCCAAGAGGAGAGAGGCGTTGCGCTGCTGACCACGGTGGTCTGCTCAGCACTTTTCATGCTGTTGGGCCTTTCACTGACATTCTCCAGTCTGACCGAATTCAAGATGAGCACCGAACACGCCGCCCGCGAACAGGCCCTGCTCATTGCCGATGCGGGTTTTAACCTGACCCAGGGGATCTTACGGGGAAATGATCTGAGCGATCTTCTCTCGACTGTCACTCAGGTGAACCACTATCTGAACTTTCCGGTTCCAACGGAGAGAACGGCGCTGGAGTACTTCGATCGGAATCCCCTGTCTCCGGTTGAGGCCATTCAGATCGATTTTGCCAATCCACCGACTCCCATCGGGACTAGAGCAGTCAAGGGTCTGTTGACCCCTCCCCAGGGAATCCCCATTGGTACGGGACGTTACTTCGCCAGACTTTCGGACAATGACGATGGTGACGGAGACTGGTTTTCAGATGCTGATAGCGTCGTCATTCTCAGAGTGATGGGAGTTCATCGCGCATCCGCCGCTGAGGGGAGCGTCTACGGGACGACCACTCAAAACGCCATCGCCATCATTGAGACTACCCTGAGACGGGATACGACTTTCAATTTCGAAGGCGGGTTTACGGTGTATGGGCCCGACCTGGACGTCACCTATAATGGTAATACTTTCGATCTCGACGGCCGCCCCCATGACCTGAACGGAACTCTGATAGCTGGCACCCCCCAGCCTGGATTGACTGTGCTCAACAATAATCCGGGTATGGTTGATGCAGCATTCACCGCAAACTCGGCATTCTCCGCTCTTGCCGGTATGCAATACGACAATATCGTGGGTGAAACCGGCGATTTCGGTGACCAGCCATCCATCATGGACAAGACGGAGGATATCCGCACCGGTTCTGACCCGGATGCAGCCAATATCTTCGATCCCAACTGGCTCATGAGTTTCGTCAATCGCCTCTCCTCCATCGCCCACAACAACCTTCCTGGGGGAACCTATGGCAGTGTGACATGGGGCACCCCAAACCGTCCTGAAATCACCTTTATTGATGGCAATGCGATACTGGAAGAAAACGGCACCGGTGCAGGACTACTCGTGGTGAATGGCACTCTAAACTACAATGGGGCCTTCACCTTCGCAGGCATGGTTTTCATTCTAGGGGGAGAGTTCACGATGAGTGGAGCCAATAAGACAATCATTGGCGGAACCTTTACCGCCAATGTCATAGACAATGGAGACGGAACTTACAGCTATGGCGTCCCTAGAATTAACTTCAACGGAAACAGTAATTTCCTTTATAGCCCCCAGGGAATTGCTCTGGCTTATGGTCTTCTTCCCATGAAGGTGCTGAACTGGCGCGAAACCACTCGTGAACTTGAGCCGTACTGATCCACTCAAGCAATTAAGCCCCCTCCGGACTAGCGAATCTGTATCACTGATTGTAAAATAGACGCAGTGGGGCTGTAGCTCAGTTGGAAGAGTACCTGAATGGCATTCAGGGGGTCAGGAGTTCGAGTCTCCTCAGCTCCACCAA
>JAZFTY010000108.1:0-11890 GCA_036446935.1 Acidobacteriota bacterium
AGATCCACTTCAACACGGTCTTGCGCAGCCGGGAAGAGATGCTCAGTGAGACTTCCAACGACGAGAGCAGACAAGAGGCACAGGCACGCTGGAAGGACTCTCTCAAGACGATGGGGGATGAAGCGGAAGATCTTCGTAAGACATTGTCCAATGTTTTGAGGGGCTTGGATAGCAAAAGTGACTTCAAGCCCGAGATTGACGCCGATTCAACCAACCCGGGATTCCAGAAGGAAATCCGGTACATCCAGGAGCAGTTAGTCAAAGCGGAGCAGCGAATCAGGGATTACTTTTTCGTTCCCACCCACACGGTCAACCTGCAAGACCTTCAAGGCCAAAACATGATGATTTACCTGTACCGGGTGGAAAAGATGTCCAAGAAGCTCAGTGAAGAAATTCCTCCGGACCGGTGGTGAAACCATGAGGCCTGTTGTCTTTAACCTTCTATTTCTGTTTATTCTTCTGGGCGCTGGTGCATCGGGTCAAGAAAGGTCTGCACCACGTTTTCGGGTGGGTGTGGACACGGTGACGGTTCAAGTGGCGGTGAGCGACCCCCTCAACCGCAATGTTGTGGGCCTGGAAAAGGAGCATTTTAAGATCTTCGAGAACAAGGTCGAGCAGACCATTACCCATTTCTTCAGTGATAAGTCTCCCATCAGTGCTGGCATTATCTTGGATGTCAGCGGTTCTATGAAGATCAATATCGGAAGTGCCCGCAACGCAGTGGTTCGATTTTTGGAGCGTGGGGATCCGGGCGACCAATACTTCTTGATCACGTTCAACAATCGGACCACTCTCGTGCAGGACTTTACCCCAGGCTCGGGAAACATTCAAAATCAGGTTTCGATCTCCAATCCCAAAGGCCGGACGGCTTTGTACGACGCCGTTTATCTGGGCCTGGAGAAAATGCGCGACGCTCGCCAAGACAAAAAGGCCCTGATCATCATTACAGACGGAGAGGACAACAGCAGCCGTTACACTTTCAATGAAGTAAAAGAATTTGTCAAAGAATCGGATGTGCAAATCTACGTGATTGGAGAGCGTGGCCAGTTGGGATTTGGCCGACGAATCATAGCGGACTTTGGCCGACTGACTGGCGGCCGCGCCTTTTTCCCCAACAATTTCAAGCAGTTGGATTATTTCGTCGATCTGATTCACGCAGAGTTACGCAATCAGTACGTCCTGAGTTATAGACCTACAGACCCAAACTTCAGCGGAGAATGGCGAAAAATCAACGTCCGGTTGGAACCCCCCGAGGGCTTGCCCAAACTCCGTGTGCGGGCCAAAGAGGGTTATTTCGCTCCTGGCAAGAGTTAGAACTGACCTGCCTCGTCCGCGAATTAAGTGGTAAGAAATTGGGCCTTCGCGGCACTCACTTGAAGATGCAAGAAAAGATAAGAGGAGCAAACCAATGAGACGAATGACACCGATCATTTCAGTTCTAATGATACTGGTCCTGATGTTCCCAGCCGGTGTTTTTGCCGGTCGAAAACACAAGGACGTGGAGAATATAGGGAATCGCAAGATCAATGGGAGGATCATGGGTATTTTTCCTAATTTCGTTTCCAAGGAAAAAGAGATTCAGCTGGGTGCCCAGTTTGCTCAGCTCTTTGAGGAAACAGCGCGCTTGGTGGAAGATCCGGTGGTGACGGAGTATGTTAATCGAGTTGGACAGGAAATCGTCAAACATTCGGACGCCAAGGTGCCCTTTGTGATTAAGGTTGTGGACACCGACAAAGTGAATGCCTTTGCTTTACCCGGTGGTTATCTCTATGTCAATAAGGGTCTGATTCTCGAAGCGGACAACGAATCTGAATTAGCGGGGGTTTTGGCTCATGAAATTGCTCATGTGACTGCCCGTCATGCCACTGAGAGGATGTCAAAAGGTCAGCTGCTGCAATTCGCCGCCATTCCTGCTCTTTTCGTGGGAGGAGGCTTGGCTGGGTATGGAATTCAAAATGGCTTGGGTCTGGGAATGAATCTGGCCATCCTGGGAATTACTCGAAAATCTGAGGCAGAGGCTGATCAGCTGGGGACACAGTACCTGTGGAACACGAAGTACGATCCTCAAGGGTTCATTACCTTCTTTGAAAAACTTGAGGCCCGCCAGAAGGACAAGCCCGGTAAATTCGCGAGTTTCTTTAGAACCCATCCCACCCCGGAGAGTCGGATCGAAAAGGTCCAGGAGGAAATTTCTTACTTGCCTCCAATGGAAGAATACGTTGTAAACAGTTCTGAATTTGAACGGGTCAAGGCTCGGTTGATCGAGATTGACCATCAAGGGCTACAACCTGGTACTTCTCAGGGTCAGGCAGGCGCCAAGCGGCCAACCTTGAAGAGAAGAACCAACTCAGATGGGACCGAAAAGGAAAAGCCTACCTTGCAGAAGGACCGCCCCACCTTGAAGAGGACAACGTGAAACTGACTGAACGCGCGGGAGAGGCAGTCTCGGCGTCCCCTTGACCTGGCCGCAAAGTCCCAGTTGGAGACAGCTCCGTGCGACGTTGCGACCCAGGCGGCTGACTGTGGAGAGAGAGAGGCAATCAAAATTGCCCCTTATCTTGGCTGGAGTTGGGTGGAATGGGGTGGAGTGGGTTTGGCGCGGTTACATTTTTGGTTACAAAACGCCGATTTTGGCCTTCTCGGGAAAGACGGGGTTCCCGTAACTCATTGATTCCATGGTGCCCGGGGAGGGACTCGAACCCTCACGAGGGAAACCCTCACAGGATTTTAAGTCCTGTGCGTTTTTTTCGGACGTGTGGTAACCAAAATGGCCGGTCTGCGGTGCGTTCGAGTACCATTTCATAGCCCCAAAAACGCCCCTTTTTCAATTTAGGGCACAGTTTTGGGCACAGTTGGCCCATTTCAGGCTTTTTAGAACAGCTAGAAATCTGGTTAATATGTTGATTTATAGGGAATTAGCTTGGTTGCCGGGGAGGGATTTGAACCCTCGACCGTTGGGTTCCTCACCCAAAGGTCTAAAGTTTAGAAACAACCAAGATTCTAGTCCATCTAATTGCCTTCTATCCTTTCGCGCTAGACAGGCCTTGATCCCTACTTGCATGTAAGTTAGTATCATCCTGTGGACACTCGAGCCCGCATCATCAGTATGGCCATCGGTCAACTCAAGAAGGGTGGCTACAGTGAACTCAGTTTCGGAGAAATTGCCTCAGAGCTGGGGGTAAGCCGAGCCAACATTCATCACCATTTTTCCAACAAGGCGAATCTGGCCAAGGTGGCGCTCACGAAATACATCGAGGATGACCTGGCACAGCTCCAGGCGCTTATTGACGAGTACCCGAATGATTTCCCTAAAGTACTGAGGGCGATCGACAAACACTTTGAAGAGCTATATTCGGAGCATCCCGAAGAAGGGATTTGTGCCTGCTGCAGCCTACTCCTTAATACTGCTGACGTGCCGTCGGAGCTGAAAACGTTGGCCAAGAACTATTTTGAACGATTATGTGCTCTTTTCGAGTCCGGGATTAGACGGAGCCAAGAAGCTGGAACCATCTCCAAATCTGTCAGAGCCTCAGATCTTGCTTGGGAGTGTGTCATGTTGGGGATTGCAATAATAGGCCTCGGCACGGTCGTTACTGACGAATTTGTGCATCATCCAGCACGCAGCTTCTTCAGGGCCAAGGCGGAGGAGCTGTCGTGATTGTTTTTGAGAAAGGTGCTTGCTTTCATGTAATTCGGGCACGCGCCAAGAGATACCAATGAAGGTACAAAAAGAGTGAGATAAGTTCTCCTCTGTCAATTTTCACGGCAGGGAGTTCATTGGTGTCCGCAGATGGACTATCAGGACCGGGAGGGACAACTATGAGCAACAACGTAATCATCGTCGTCGGTGACCGTATAGACTCAGCCTGGGCTGAAGACCTTGCAGAGATGGGAGGGGGGAACTGTTATGTCTAATCAAACGGGTTCCGGTCGGGCCGTCGTTTTGGGTGCCAGTATCACAGGACTCTTTGCAGCACGCGCCCTGTCAGATTTTTTCAAGAGTGTCGTCGTTCTCGACGCGGACATGTTTGGCGCAGGAACTACCCCACGAAAGGCCGTTCCCCAGGGGAACCACATTCATGCCATTCTTCCCCCAGCCTACCAAGCCCTCAAAGAACTGATGCCGGAGGTGATTGAGAAGCTCCTTGCGGGCGGCGCACACCTCTTTGATGGTGGTAGGGACATCAAATGGACGCATTTGGGTCACTGGCTAGTACAGGGAGAAACGGGACGGACCTTTATTGGAGCAACGAGACCTTTCTTTGAATCCCACCTGCGTCAACACGTTGAGTCCCTCGACAATGTGGAAATTCTGTCGGGCCATAGGTTCCTGGAATGGAAAATAGATTCCTCGCATGAGACAGTTTTAGGGGTATTGGCGCAGGGCCCACGAGAGCAGGTTGACCTGGACTCGGAGTTGACTGTAGATGCTCGTGGCAGCGGGTCCAAGCTACTGAAAGAACTAATAACGCTGGGGTTTGACGAGCCTTTTACCGAAGTCGTGGAGGTGGACCTCACTTACACCAGTTGTCTCTTCCAGGCACCGGATTTCTCACCAGATTGGAACTTGCTCTTGATGGATCCCGATGCACCTAGAAAGTGGACGGGTGGTGTCATAGAACGAGTTGAAGCAGATCGATGGATCGTCACGCAGTGGGGATATTTTGGTGCTCGCGCTCCTATCGACGACGTGGGATTCAAAGATTTTGCCGAATCTTTGGATGAACCAGACATTGCGGATTTCCTGCGCTTGGCAGAGCCCGTCTCTGAATGTCACCAGTACAGAATTCCGAAGTGCTATCTGCATCGATTCGATCAGTTAAAGCGATTTCCAGATCGGCTCGTGGCAATGGGAGATGCGGTCTGTAAACTTAACCCTATATACGGACAAGGCATGACGAAGGCCGCCAAGGAAGGCGTCTTCTTGTGGGAATCCCTTTCCAAGTTTCGTGAAAACGGTTCCGATCTGTCGGGGTTCTCAGGGCGATTTCGTAAGGAAATGGGTAATGTAGGCGCTAACTGGGCATGGCAACTGACTTCTGGATCTGATCTCGCTTATCCGCAGACCAAAGGCAAGAGGCCATTCAATCTTAGTTTCATAAACTGGTATGTCGGCCGCCTGTTCGCTAGGGCTGAGACAAGATTGGAAGTTCGCAAAGCCCTTATGGATGCGATGGCCTTAGTTAATCCACCAGAAAGCATCATGCAGCCACACCTGATATTGCGTGCCCTGGGGTTGTAGCTCAGATCAACAATATCCGCTTCTACCCATATCGGTAGTGGGAGAGAAATGCTGAGCTGATATTCAGCGGCCTGGTGGGAGTTCCAGAGGGACTCCAAGAATCCTCCGCACTTCTACGTCGCACCACATTTCTACCACAGAACCACCCGAACTACAGGAAAAACCAGGAGACAAGAAGGACCTAAGTGATTGAGCAGGAAAGACTGGGCAATACGCGTGTAGGCTCATAACCCAACGGTCTGAATTGCTATCTGGCTAAAGCGACCGGGAGTTTGAAAAACTTCACAAAATGGAGAGCTATTTCCGCAAAAACATCCGTCCACTTTTCGTCCACCTAGTTAACTCAATATCACTCAATGAATCACTCGTTTGATCTGGCGGAAACCCGCAAATTCCCAAGGTTTTGTTAGCTTTTCGTAACTTTTCACCTGGCACGCTCCCAGACTCAAAATCTGGCGAGGGGTGACTCTCGTGGGGGTTCGACTCCCCCCTCCGGTAACGCATCAACCAGAGAGCGGTTAGAATCTGAAATCCAGGTTATGAGCGGGTTTCAGGGAATGATGCCACAATCTCACTGGTAGTAGTCCAGTCCCAGGTGAGTGATCTGCTCCTCACCGCCCATATATCGGAGTGTGTTCTTCAGCTTCATCAACTGAATGGTGAGATCATGCTCAGGGTATAACTCGGGCAGCGTCATGGGGCTTTTGAAATAAAAGGAGAGCCACTCCTGAATGCCTGCCATTCCGGCCCTTTTGGCCAAATCCAAAAAAAGCACCAGATCCAGGACCAGCGGGGCGGCCAGTATGCTGTCGCGGCAAAGAAAGTTAAGCTTGATCTGCATCGGATATCCCAGCCATCCGACAATATCGATACTGTCCCATCCCTCTTTGTTGTCTTTTCGAGGAGGATAGTAGTTGATCCGAACCTTGTGATAGAAATCGCCGTAAAGTTCGGGATAGAGTTCGGGCTGAAGGATGTGCTCCAGGACCGACAATTTGCTCTCTTCCTTGGTCTTGAAGGATTCGGGATCATCCAGCACTTCACCATCGCGATTGCCCAGAATGTTGGTCGAAAACCAACCCGCGAGTCCCAAGAGCCGGGCTTTTAGCCCCGGTGCCAGAATGGTCTTCATGAGGGTCTGTCCCGTTTTGAAGTCCTTGCCACAAACAGGCACTTGATTCGCTTCCGCCAACTGGGCGAAGGCCGGGATATCGACGGTCAAATTGGGGGCTCCATTGGCGAAGGGGATTCCCAGCTGGAGGGCCGCATAGGCATAGATCATGCTGGAAGGGATGTTCTCATCGTTGCTTTTCAACCCAGCCTCCAGCTTCTCTAAGGACTGGTGAACTTCCTTCCGCTCGATAAATATCTCTGTGCTGCCGCACCAAATCATGACCATTCGGTCCAAGTTCTTCTCTTTTTGAAACTGCTGAAACTCATCCACTAACTGCTGGGCCAGATCCCACTTGGTCTTTCCCTCCTTGAGATGGGTACCGTGCAGTCTCTTCACATAATGAGGGTCAAAAACAGCTTTCATGGGCCGGATGGCCTCCAGCTCGGTTTTGATCTCCTGCAACAAACTGGCTTCCAGCACACCCGAGTTGGTGGCAGCGGCGTAGGCATCGTCCTCAAAAATATCCCAGGCGCCAAAAACAAGATCATCCATTCCCGCCAGGGGAATAAAGTCGGCAATCTTGGGAATCCTCTTTTCGGTTCGTTTGCCCAGGCGGACCGTGCCCATCTGGGTGAGGGAGCCAATCGGTTTTCCAAGACCTTTCTTGATGGCTTCGACTCCAGCGATAAAGGTGGTACTCACCGCTCCAAGACCAATGAGCAACACCCCCAATTTTCCTGTGGGAGCTGCGATTTCGATACTCTTTTCACTCATCCTTGATTCTCCTGTACAATTTCCGAGATGTCCGCAATTCTCAAGAAGAGCTGGGAAATATCATGCAATAAGCGCAAACGATTTTGTCGCAAATTCTCTTCCTCGGTCATCACCAAAACTTTGTCAAAAAACTGATCCACCGTCTTCCTCAACCCCGCTATTTGTTTCAGGGCAGCAACATAATCACCTTTTTCGAGATTATTGTCCACCTTTGGCTTGAGTTCCGAATAGGCACGGAAAAGGGCACGCTCCTCAGGATCGATCAGATTTTCCTGGCTGACCGCCGACAGCTCGATGGATTGCTTGGAGAGAATATTCTTGGTCCTCTTGTAGGCCATGGCCAAAGCTTCAAAATCCTTGTCCTTCCTGATTCCGGATAGAGACTGAGCCCTCTGGTAGGCATCGTATACCCCATGAATTTCCACCGCCAGAACCGCGTTCAAGACGTCGTAGGGGATTCCCTTCTCCTGGAAAATGTAGCGCACGCGCCCCTTCAGGAAATTCAGGACCTGCTCACTCACCTCCTTGTCCTTCGTTTCCGCCGGGAAGTTCTTCTCTGCCAACTCCACCAAATGGCTCAAGGAATAATCCATCTGATGATCCAACAGAACTTTCACCAGACCTTGAGCCTGTCGCCGCAAGGCAAAAGGATCGCTGGAGCCTGTGGGGACGATATCGATGGCAAAGCAACCCACAACGGTATCCAGTTTATCGGCGATCGACAGAAGTGCTCCCAGGCGGGTCGAGGGAGAGGCATCCTCTAGAGATACCGGCTGATAGTGTTCGTAAATAGCCTTCCAAACTTCTTCGGGATAGCCTTCCTCACGGGCATACAATCCGCCCATGACTCCCTGAAGCCCGGCGAACTCCCGCACCATGTCACTGCCCAGATCGGTCTTGCACAGCAGGGCCGCCTTATCGAGATGGGGATCTTCTGACAATCCGGTGCAGAAGGTCCGAAGACGCTCCGTTTTAGCCCGGTAGGTCCCCAGTTTTTCCTGAAAGAGGATGAGGTCCAGGTCTTCCACCCTTTCCTCCAGCCCTCTTTTCCGATCGGCCTTCCAAAAGAATGCGGAATCTTCGAGCCGAGCTCTTAGAACCTTCTCATGCCCTTTTCGAATCTTTCCCTCCGGGTCCCCACTGGTGTTCATCACCGTCAAAAAATAGGCTTGAATCTCTTCTTCCTCGTTGACCACAGAGAAATACTTTTGATGGTGGCGCATCACGGTGGTCAGGACTTCCTGGGGAAGCTTCAGAAACTCTTCACTAAAGCTCCCACAGATCAAGGTGGGATACTCGTTGAGATGAACCACGGTTTCCAGCAAATGAGGGTCCGAAGAAATGTGAAGACCCTTGGGAGTCACCTCTTCAATTTCAGCGGCGATCTTGGCTCTTCTTTCCTCGATATCGGCCAGGACATAGTTTTGCCGCAACTGGTCCAGGTAATCGTCGACTTGCAGCACCTGAATTTCAGGCTCCCCCAAAAACCGGTGTCCCCGAGTCGTGTTGCCCGCCTTAAGGCCCTCGAACTCAAAAGGAAGAACCTCGTTATTCAAAAGAGCAAGACACCATCGAAGGGGGCGAATGAATCGAAAACGGCTCTCCCGCCAGTACATATTCTTGGGCCAGGAGATCGAGGTCAGGACCTGGGGGAGAACCTCCTGGAGAACTTCGGATAGCGATTTGCCCGGGATGATCTTTCGATAACCCACATACTTACCTTTGGGGGTTTCCACCACCTCCAGGTCCGCGACCGCCACACCACCCTTGCGGGCAAAACCTTCCACGGCCCGAGTGGGTTTCTTCTGTTCGTCGAAGGCAACGGACTGGGACGGACCCAAGACCACTTCCTCTCGTTCTGGCTGCTGATCGGGAAGGTCCTCCACCAGGAAAGCCAGGCGGCGAGGAGAGGCGAATGGCCTGATCGATCCATGGTCGATGCAGGCCTCTTTGAGCCGTTTCTCGAGGCTTTGACACATCTGCTCCAGAGCCGGGGAGATCATGTCGGCCGGAATCTCCTCCAGACCCAATTCAAACAGAAATTTGTTCTTCTTTTTCTTCTCGCTTTTGGACATACTGCTTGGCGATCTTCAGAGACAGGGAACGCACTCGACCGATGATTCCAACTCGCTGAGTTACACTAATCGCTCCACGACTGTCTAACAGGTTAAAGGTGTGAGAACACTTCAAGCAGTAATCATAGGCGGGAAGGACACAATCCTCTTCCAAACAACGGAGACTTTCCTTCTCGTAAAGATCAAACAGCTCAAAAAGCAATCCTGTGTCAGCAACTTCAAAACTGTATTTCGAAAACTCAAATTCTTCGCGTTTCTTGACCTGACCATAGGTCAGTTCCCGGTTCCAGGGCAGATCAAAAACGCTTTCCTTGTCGGCCAGAAAGGTGGCAATCCGCTCCAGACCATAAGTGAGCTCCGCGGAGATAGGCATGAGATCCAGCCCTCCCGTCTGCTGGAAATAGGTGAACTGGGTGATTTCCATTCCATCCAGGAGAACCTGCCAGCCAATCCCCCAGGCCCCTAGCGTGGGGGCTTCCCAGTTGTCCTCTTCAAAGCGCAGATCGTGCTGCTCCAGAGGAATTCCCAGCTTCCTCAAGCTCTCCAGATAGATGTCCTGAACATCATCAGGAGAAGGCTTTAGGATCACCTGGAGCTGATAGTGACGATAGACCCGATTGGGATTCTCTCCATACCGGCCATCCGTGGGCCGGCGCGAAGGCTGAACGTAGGCGACCTTGTAAGGTTGCGATCCCAAAACCCGAAAGAAGGTCTCCGGATGCATCGTCCCCGCCCCCACCTCAACATCGTAGGGCTGCTGAATGATACATCCGTAGTTCATCCAGTACTCCAGTAAAGTGTGAGTAATCTCCTGAAACGTCTTCATCCTAGGCGGTCCTTACAAGAGCTCCTTGAGCATTTTTTTCGTCTTCAACCGTTTTTCCAGGTGGTATTCTATCAACTGACCGCTCAGACTTTCTAATCTCCGATTTTCCTCGCCTGAAAGCTGAATCGTTTCCAGTTCCGCTGCCGGAATCTTCATCATAGCGTATACCTTCTCGGCCAACGTAGGGGGAAGCTTTGCCTCAAGTGAGGGTAAGACACCTTCCAGTTTCAAAAGCCAGAGTTCAAAATAGCGGGCCACCCGATCGATGGAGATGTTTTGAGTCGCTTCCAGAACGGCCAGGCTCAGACGAAAGAGCAATTCGCTCTCTTCCTCTTCTCTTGAGAATTCCACCAGCAGCTCGGCAAAATAGCTGAAGTGGAGGTTCACTTTCAAGCTCAACTGATAGCCTGGAAATACCTGTAAAATCTCACAATTCTTAAGCGATGCCAATTCCTGATTTTCTTTCCGGGAAAAGGTCAATAGCAGGTGGGTCAGGGGCTCCAGAGCACCGCTGAACCGACCTTTGGCCTTTTGAGCTCCATAGGCAACCCCTCGAACCTTCCCAAAGTTCCGGGTGAGGAACACAGCAATCTTATGGGATTCGGCATAGGGATAAGTCCTGAGGGTCAAGGCCTCGGACTGGTACCCACTCATGAGACGGGAAGATACTCGAGGAAATAGGTAGCCAGTCCCAAGAAAGAGAGAAATCCCACCGCATCGGTAAACGTGGTCACGAAAATTCCGGAAGCGATGGCGGGATCGACATTCATCCTTCTTAAGATCAGCGGGACCAGAGTCGCCACCACCCCGGCCAGGGCCATGTTAATGATCATGGCTGCACCCAGGACCATTCCCAGCACATAACTGCCCTTCCAAAGGTAGGCCACAAGACCGGCAAGAATTCCGGTCACAATGCCATTGTTCAGACCCACTACAATCTCTTTCGAGAGGATCGACTTGCCACTTTCCCAACTGATTTCTCCCAAAGCCAGCCCTCTGACAATCACCGTCAGGGTTTGGGTCCCGGAGTTCCCGCCCATACCGGCAACCACGGGCAAAAACACGGCCAGAAAGGAAAACTGGGCGATGGTTGGTTCATAGAAAGCCACAACCGTGGCCGCCAACAGCGCGGTCGCAAGGTTCACCACCAGCCAGGGAAGCCGTCTCCTCACAGAGGTCAAAGGCGGAGTATGGATGTGATCCTGGCCCTCAACACCGGCCAGATAGAAGATATCTTCCGAGGCTTCCTCCTTGATGACGTCGATGACGTCATCCACCGTAACGACCCCCACCAGCTTGTTCTCTTGATCCACCACCGGAATGGCCAGCAGATCGTAGAGAGCCACCTCGCGGGCCACCTCTTCCTGATCCGTGTCGGTGGCCACGGAAATGACATCGGTGGTCATGATCTTCTTGAGGGGCGTGCTGGGTGGAGCGATCAGAAGCTCACGCACCGAAACCACGCCGACCAGGTGATTTCGCTCATCGACAACATACAGGTAGAAAATCACCTCCAGATCCTTGGCGGTCTGAATCGTATGGATGGCTTCGCTGACGGAGAGATCCTCAAAGAGAGCAAACACACTGGGTGTCATGATGCGCCCGGCGGTATCCTCTTCATATTGGAGGAGGTGCTGAACTTCCGCGGACTCCTCCACGTCCATTTTCTCCAGAACTTCCTGGGCGTTCTCCTCGGGTAGGGCCGAAACGAAGACGGTGGCTGAATCGGTCTCCAATTCCTGGAGGACCTTGCTGATCTCCTCGCTGGAGATTTGATTCAAAAGATCCAGACCCGGCTCCACGCCGAGGACCTTGAGTGTTTCAGCCGCCAACCTTCGGTCGTGTTGCACCAGAATGGA
>JAZFTY010000109.1:0-3324 GCA_036446935.1 Acidobacteriota bacterium
TCGACATAACGTTGTTCCAGAGAGATCAGGTATTGCTCGATCTGATCCACATTGGTCCTCTGTTCGAGCTCCACGTCCTCCTTGACCCTCAGTAGAGCCCTGAGCATCAACTGGCGCTCCTGTGTTTGTTGATTCACAATCATGTCCTGAACGGTTTCGGTGAGCTGCCGCTCGGAGATGACCAGACGCTTACCCCCGAGATATCCCATATATTGAATAATGGACACCACCCCGACGACGATCAGAAAGCCGGCGGCGATCTTTTGAAGTAACGGCCACCAGCGTACCTGGCCAATCCATGGCCCGGATGCCAGGACAGCCTGCCGGGTCTGCCCTTCCTTTGCAGTCTGGTGTCCCAGCTTCCACTCCCCCAGAATTTCACGGGTTTCAACCAGCTCCATATATTCCCGATTACAACCAGAGCATTCACTGAGGTGCTGGAAGAACTCGAACCCCTGGCGCGGATTCACTTCCTCTCCGTAGAGCACATCAATCATCCTCTCCTGGCTTTGCTCACAGTTCATCATCTTCTCTCCATCAGTTTTCTCAGCGTCTTTAATCCCAAATACATCCGGGACTTGACCGTGGAAAGGGGTATATCCAGAATTTCTGAGATTTCATGAAATTTCAGCCCCTGATACTCCTTCATCAAAATCACCGCCCTTTGTTCTTCCGGCAGCTCTTTGAAGGCCTCCCGGACATGCTCGATCTTCTCCTGGACCGCCAGCTGTGTCTCTGGGGTCGCTGTCTCCACTGCCAGTTCCGGCCTGACTGGATAACCCTCCTCCTCTGGCAACGGCACCAACTGGGCTCTGCGCTCCTTGCGAAAGCGCATTCGGCACTCATTCAGGGCGATCTTGTATAGCCAAGAGGGGAATCGCGCCGGATCGGCGAGGCGATCCAGATTTGTGTAAGCCTTCGTGAATGTGTCCTGCGTGAGGTCCTGGGCATCCGTACTATTCCCAACATAGCGACAAATAAAAGCGTAAATCTTGCGCTGCCAGCGCTCGATCAGCTCACCGAAGCAAGCCCGGTCTCCCTGAAGCGCAAGCTCCAGGAGGTACTCGTCACTGAAGTTCATTTTCTCTCTCGAATGATCAAGATGCATGATCAGCAAAAAAAGTCTAATGTACGTCTATCTAATTGCTGTCTAATGGTTAAGAGTAGCATTCTTGGCTGATTTCATGCGACTCGGGGAGGCTGACCGCAGACCTCAAACCGCAGACCGCCGGCCACAGACCACAGACAGAATTTGAACCCTGACCGGCTGACAGCTGACTGCAGGAAGAGAGGACTGAGTTCTAAGGACTGAGGACTGACACAGCCGGAAGACCGGCTGTAATTCCAAACTCCAAATTCCAAACCTGGAATCACAGCCGCCTGACCGGGGCAGCAGCAGATCTCTTTCAGTTTGACTCGTAAACTTCCACCTTCGTCCGGTAGCCCAAATGCGCCAGCATAGCCATGAGTACCTACTCAAGGATTCTGTAAGTCGTCGCTATACAAGGTTGGACAAATTTTTCGGGGGGACAATAAGCCTAACGGTAAGTTTTCTCACTCCTGGGAAGAATAGCAGAGATGATAATACGTCGGGTTAAGGGTTCAGGAAGAAGGATGAAAATAAGGCGATACCGACCGACACGTTTACGGTATCGCCCCTTCCAACCTGCCCCCTTAAGAGCCTTCGAATCTCCAGCGAAAGGGTCTTTCTCGAGTGTTTCGATGGCTCTCCTAATCCGCTGCTGGGTATCAAGGGGGAGTTTGCGTAGCTGTTTTACAGCGGTTCGGGTAAGTTGGACTGTCCAGGTCATTTCTTTAGAGATTCAACTCAGTCTTCACATCCTCCCAGTCCACCACCTCACCGCGTTTGATTTCTTGTTCAGCCTTTCGGACGATAGCTTCTTCCCTCGGGGTGAGAATGTCATCAGAGTCCACAAGTTTCTTAGGCTTGATCACAACAGTACCGTTTTCTGAGTCACGGGTAACCTCAACGTAATCACCTTGCTGTAAGCCAAGCTCTTCGCAGATGTCTTTAGGAATAACCACCTGGCGGCGTTGGCCTAGCTTGCTAACAGGCATAGCTTTTATCCTCCTTAAAATCGTTTTTGCTCGTTGTCATATCGTCAGATTATCAGATTATCAGACATTCGTCAAGAGTCCGAATCGACCGTAGGAAGTGGGGACTGACACAGACCGATAGACCGGCTGATAAGAGACAACAGACCGAAGAATTGGAGACAGGAAACGAAAGACAGAAAATTGCCCGGATCTTGGAACCTGGAAGGCGCGCGAAGCGCGCACTAGTCGCAGGGGCAGTAGGACTTTTTCTCTAGAACCTTCATAGACTTCCAAGCAATGCTTTCATCTGCCTTTTAAGGCAACTCATTGCTACCTTGAGCTTTATCGATTTCTCTCCGGTTTGGTTCGCTTATTGCTAACACCTTCTGTGTTCGAGACGGGCCTGAAGGGGCCTTGAAGGTCCTGGAGGGAACGCTTCCGGGTGAATCCGAACAGGAGGGGCTTCGCATAAATGGCTCGGGAAACCAGCGAGGCCCCACCCGGAATGGGCTACAGACCGCAGACCGTAAAACAGAAAGCACCGACCACGTGGCCTGCGGCTCTGACAGAGTTCACCAGGAATTTCTAGGCGGTTGGTTAACGAGGAAAAAACGGAGCCGCGAGTACTAGTCCGAATCGCGGAAAAAACGAAGTGGATTCAGGGGCTGACCGTTCAGGCGAACTTCATAGTGAAGATGGGGACCGGTAGACCGCCCTGTGGAGCCCACATAGCCAATGATATCGCCCTTCTTGACCTTTTGACCCTCCTCAACCGTGAAGCGGTCCAAATGCCCGTAGCGGGTTGAAATACCGAACTTGTGCTCCAGAGTCACCAGATTCCCATAGGAATACCGTCGCCCCGCGGTCAGTACCACACCATCAGCCGTTGCCTTGACCTTATTCCCGCGAGGGGCGGAGATGTCGATACCGGGATGAAAATCGCGTTCCCCGTCAAAAGGATCGATCCGATAACCAAATCGGCCCGAGGGATATCCGTGCACGGGTACGATGGCCGGGGTAGCTGCAAGAAGAATACTGCGCGTGTTGTAGACGTCCTGCAACTGTCTCAACTGCTTATCCAGGCTGATGCTTTTTCGTTCCAGAGATCTAAAATGATTGCGGAGACCCTGGGTGTCGAGGCTCAGCAGCGGGTTATCATAGGCGGAAGGGCCACCCACCCCACCAAGACCTTCCTCATCCAAACCGGAAAGGATCTGCAGCTTGGTGGAAGTGACCTCCAGCGAAGCGACCTTTTCACCGAGCTGC
>JAZFTY010000110.1:0-4010 GCA_036446935.1 Acidobacteriota bacterium
CGCCCTCTCTACAGCGTCTGTACCATCGTGGATCACCTCTACACCGAAGCCCTCGGTTTCCAGATACTCAGTGACCAACTCGCACAACTCGATATCGTCGTCGATAATCAGGACACATTCCTCGGGTTCTTGTGAGTTCATAGGATCTGCCATCTCCCTTATTTTACGCTACGTCCATTCGGAGGACCTTAACTTTACAAACCTTTACGGAAGGATTACCAACTCTTGACACACATTTGTGTCCGTCTTTCGTCTTAGCTTATGTTGAACGGTGAGCGTATCTGGCGTCAACGCCGGATGCGACGAAAAGGAGTAAACTGAAGTCAGGAGGACGAACAGATGAATAGAACAACGACAGGGACCCTGGGAATGATTTTAGTGCTGGTGGCAGCCACATTCTTGAGTTCTGGCATGGCAGCAGCGCAACGCTTTGGCGGTCGCGGTGGCGGCTCCCTGGTCCCGCCACAGAGGGTCTTGGAACATCTGGGAATCACCGATCCCGGACAGCTGGAGCTGATCAGCCAGCTAAGAGAAGATGCGAAGTCGATCCTTGGCTCCCTTCACGAGGAGCAAAAAGGATACCGTCAACAACTCAAAACTCTGTTGGACTCGGAGGCTCCTAATCCGACAGATGTTGGACACGCCGTCATCGCAGCCCGCAATGTGGGCGGAGAAATCCGCACCACTCAGCAGAGTTTTCGCGATCAATTTCAACTCATTCTGACGCAGGAGCAATTGACAGCACTGGAGGAGTTCAATTCCAACAGGCATAGACGCCGAGGCTCTCGGCAAGGTTTTCGTTGGAGCCGGGACGGTTCTTGAGACGGCGAATTCTAGTTTCCTCGATCCGAGGAGGAAATGGGACAATGAGAGAGGCAAACTCTAATCCAAGAAGAATCTTTGCGATAGGGCTTTCTGGACTCCTGGTGTGGACCAATCTGTGGGCCTCCTGGCCCGCCGATACGGCGACTGTTCCGCCCTTGACTGATCTGGTCCAGGAGCCTTATCTGGTCCTTCTTGAGCAGGCAGAGAATTTGCAAATCTCCGAAAAAGAACTGGATGCTTTCCGGAAGGACCTCGAAAAGGAAGAAAAGGCAGAAAAAAAGAGACTGGAACAGGAAGAAAAAGAGTTGAAGCAGCAGGTCAAGGAGTTGCGAAAGCAGTTGGATGAGCTCAACAAGAGCAGGTCCAGAGATACGTCAGAGATGACGTTGCAAAGGAGTGAGCTCCATTGCCAGATTCTCGCCCTTGAACAGGTCCAACACGCCAAACAGGTGGAGCGTGAAAACAGGCTGCCCCTTATCTATGACAACAAACAAGCCAAGGTGGATCTTATTGAGAAGTGGCCCGCCAAAAAGGCAGAAATCATATTGGCCTTGGAGTCAGGAAAGGCTCGCCACCGGCGGTTTGGAGATGTGGAAGACATTGGCATTCGAGTGCTGAAGGAGGGACAGGAAAAGGACATCAAAACAGGCGAAGAAGCGATTCGTGAGATGAAGGCGACCGCCATGATGCCTCCCGAAGCAAAGGATGAAGAGTTGACTGCCTATGTTCGCGAGTTGGCTAAAGACATTGCCGTCCACTCCGATTTGCACATTCCTCTGCGCTTGACGGTACTGGACAGTGACGAGATCAATGCCTTTGCCATGCCCGGTGGGTTCCTTTTTGTGAACACCGGCCTGATTGCCAAGGCGGAGACGGAATCCGAGTTGGCAGGCGTCATTGCCCATGAAATCGCTCATGTGACAGCGCGCCATGGAGCCCGGATGATGAACAAGGCCAGCATCGCCAGCATCTTTTTCCAGGCTGCACAGGTAGCGGCCAATGTTTATACCGGAGGTATGGTGGGAGTTGGAACCTATTACGCCTTGGAGTACGGCTTTTTCGGTCTGGGCATGGTCTTGGATCTAACCCTGCTCGGGGTGAGCCGCGACTATGAGGAAGAAGCGGATCAGTTGGGGGCCCAATACGCCTGGAACGCCGGCTACGATCCGAAAGGATTTGTCAGCTTTTTCGACAAGATGGCCAGCCAAAACGGATACGTCCAATCAACCAGCTTTTTTAGAACCCATCCTCCCTTCTTCGAGCGCATCGTGAGCACATTTAGCGAAATCGAATACCTCCCCTCCAAGAGAGGTCTCGTTGTGGACTCCATAGCTTTTCAGCAAATCAAAGAGCGGCTCAGCAAGGCCCAGCAGAAAGACAGTTGGAAGACCATGGGAAGACCCTCCCTGCGACGTGGTCTGGACTGTGACGAAGCAAGTTCCACGCTTTAAGGAGAATTCCCTTTAGCCTGCGGGCCGTTCACGGCCATCCCTAGGCCCGTGGGCTAAAGCCCACGGCTCTGTTTTGACTCGTTAACCCACACCCGGAGTGTTCTGGCTGCTCTGTCAGAGCCGCAGGCTTTAGCCTGCGGGCATCCGTTCCAGGCTATTTCCGGTCAAAGACCAGATTCATGTCAAAATCGCCTCGCGGCGTCTTCACTTTGACTCGTTGGATGAGAGTGTTCCCATCTTCAGAGAGTGACCAGGTTTGCTGTTGTTCGATCGTCATGTTGCCACGGGGGGTCTGGCGTTCCTGGCTTTGCTCAACCACCAGTTCCCTTCCTTCCCACCATGCTTCAACGATGGCGGCTCCCCCCGGTGTCGACACTTCCTGAGGTCCTTCGCCTGGGGCGAGGACCATTTCCATCTGCCCACCCTGGGGTCCCCCTTCTCGAAGAATATTCAGCACATTGTCCTCCTGAGAGATGACCATCGTCATCTCTCGGCTCTGGTTGCTTTCACCTCCGCCTCTACGGCCCCTCCCGGGCATGGAGTCACTCTCTTCCGGATTCAATTTCCAGCTGCCGGAAAAATCCGTTGAAACATCTTCCTGTGCCGGAACGGCTAAAGCCAGATTTACAAAGGCTGTCGTCATCAGAAATAGAAGCATTCTCTTCACAATGATCTGCATCTTGCACCTCCCTCATTCCTACGCGGATCACTATCCTTTGTTTCAGGTCCGGCTTTCGTTGAAGGCCAATCCTGCATCCACCCCCTCTGCCCATGGTGGATTCAAGAATTTCCTGCCTAGAACAATGGTTTTTTCACTATTGGGGTTGTACTATGATTTTCTTACGGGGAGGAGTCATGAAATTTTCACAAGTAACGGTCAGCCGTTTATCCGCCGTTGTGGGCCTTTTCTGTTTGAGCGCCTGTTCGCCTAGCGTGCCCGATGTGTTGGCGCCCGATAGGGTGCTGCACAATGGTACGATCGTCACCGTGGATGAGGATTTTTCCATTGCTGAAGCGGTGGCCATCAAAGATGGGCTCATCGTTGCTGTGGGATCCAATAGTGAGATCCTGGCCCTGGCCGGTTTCGGTACCGAGAGAATGGATCTTGAAGGGAAAACCGTTTTGCCCGGCTTCAATGACTCTCATCTTCACCTGGCCTGGCCGGTGGGAGAGGCTCCTAATCCTGCTATCCGGGAACTGGGTCAGGCTGGCTCCATTGGTGAGATTGTGGACATCGTCCGTCGAGAGGTGGAAGCCGCCTCGCCCGGTGAGCTGGTGTGGATTCCCTTTGGCCCGGGAATGACCCTTCAAATCAAGGAAAAGCGCTGGCCCAACAAGACTGATTTGGACCCGGTCTCTCCCGATAACCCGGTCATTGTAACCTTCGCGGCCGATGGCGTGTATGTCACCAACAGTATGGGTCTGGCCCAGGCCAACATCAATCGACGGACTCCTCAACCTTACAAAAGCGGGTTGATGGGAGAGTTCGACATTGATGGTAGAGGAAACCCCACAGGAGTCCTGAAGGGACGTTCCGCTGCCCATTTACTGCGGGAGCCGTTAGGAGTCTGGTCGACGGACATTCTCGAGAAAAACATTGCTCGATCCCTTGAGGCCGATGTCATCCCCTATGGAATCACCAGCTTTGCGGACCCGGCCATGGCCAGCAACAATCAACCCATTCAACACGCCTTTCAACGGGTGGCCAATCGCAAGGAAGGCTTGCCCGCTCGG
>JAZFTY010000111.1:0-2107 GCA_036446935.1 Acidobacteriota bacterium
ATTTTTTTCTACTGGTCAGTCTGGTCACCGTTCTGTTGGGAATTTATCTTAGTTACTCGCTGCTGTTTCTTACCCGAGTTCCCTGCAAGCTCTGCTTTACCTCTCACGCCATCAACCTGGTGATTTTCATCCTCCTGGTGAGTCGGTTGTAGACCGCAGACCGCTGACCGAGGTCAGCGGAAAACCTAAATCCTAAATTCCAAAACACAAACAAATTCCAAAACACAAATGCAAAACCTGGAACGCGCACGACAGCACGCCGTCACGGAGTGACGGAGCGCGCTTGGGCACCGGAACCTGCTACAATACGCGCTCGTGTTGACAGCGCCAGGTAAAACCATGCAGGAACAGTCCAACTCTCCGGGTAGGCTCGATCATCAGCTGGGGCCTTTTTTTTCCGAGTTGAGTCGCTTTAACTCCACCGCCGCTTTGCAAGCCTCCGACCTGTATGCCAGGCTCGAACCCGAAATTACGAGAGTACTCAAAACGGTGGTCCAGGAGGAGTTTGCCCAAGATGTTTCAACCTCCAGGTCCTCGATTCGGGCTGCCGCCTGGAACATCGAGCGGGGAACTCACCTGGAGGGTGTGATCCGGGTGCTCAAAGAACATCCCCTTCTTCAAGATAGCGACATCCTGCTTCTCACCGAACTGGACTTGGGGATGGCGCGAAGCCACAACCGTTTGGTTGCCCAGGAAGTTGCTCAGGCACTGAAACTCAACTACGCCTTCGCACCCTGTTATATTGCTCTCAATAAAGGGAGTGGATTGGAAAGCGAGGTCCCGGGAGAGAATACTCAGTCTCTTCACGGCAATGCTCTTTTTTCCCGATATCCCCTTCGTGAAGCCCACTCGATCGCAATGCCCAATGGGAAGGATCTGATGTGGGGAAAGGAGAAGCGTCTGGGATACCAGCAAGCGGTGGTTGCCACGATCGACCATCCGAGTGGAGCCCTGAGAGTGGTCAGCCTGCATCTGGATGCCCATTCCACTCAGATGCACCGCTGTCGTCAAATGAAAATCGTTCTGGATCATCTGGCGACTCTGGATCCTTCGCTTCCCGTTCTGATTGGTGGAGACTGGAACACCTCGACTTACAATTCCAGTCGAGCCATTTATTCGATCCTGGGTTATTGCAGGCGCGTGTTGATGGGTGTGCGCAATGTGGTTGAAAACCATAATCCCTATCCGGATCGTTGGTTTGAGCGACATCTCTTTCGGGAATTAGAACGTCAAGGTTACCAGTACCAGGACTTGAATGAGTCTGGGGTTTGTACCCTTCATTACGACATTCAGGATCTGGCGGCCAACAAGAGAATGGGTGATTGGATACCCGGCTGGTGCTTTTGGTTCATCAACTGGGCGCTCCAGCGCCATGGTGGCTGTTGTTCCATTAAGCTTGACTGGTTTGCCGGCAAGGGCGTTTCCCCGTCTCCGAACTCCCCTCCTCGAGTTGTGGGGGACGTCCACGGGGAAGAGACCGTCCTGTCCGACCATGATCCCATCGTGCTAGATTTTGATATCGTAGGCTAACCGTCCACATCCTCCAGCTTTCATGCTATGCTTGACCGGAGATAGAAATGGCCGCCACTTTTCGAATCATTGTCCGGCTATGCCTAACCGGACTGATTTCCCATAGCGTTATAGCCGCTCAATCAGTCGAAAATCTCCTCCTGGATCAACCCACCTTGACCCTTCTTCAGGAAGAACTCTCGGGCCAGCAGGCCAAGGAGCATGTGGTTGCCCTTTCCGGTTATCACCGGATTCAGGGCTCCCCCGGCTACTCGGATGCTGCCCGCTATGTTCTCCAGCAGCTTCACAGCTTCGGCTTCAGAGCGTGGATCGAAAGCTTTCCAGCGGAAGGCAGGATCAGCTATCAAACCTGGCAGTCGCCTCCCGGTTATCGGATCGAATCGGCTGAACTGCGGATGATCCAACCTGAGAATGAGTTGATTGTGAGTTATCCCGCGAGTGCCATGAGTATCATGACTTACTCGAGCCCGGGTCATGTGCGAGGGGAATTGGTGTCTGTGGGGACGGGAACCTCTGATGAGGACTATCAGGGGGTAACGGTCCGGGGAAAGCTGGTATTGGCCACCGGAGACAATGG
>JAZFTY010000112.1:0-2665 GCA_036446935.1 Acidobacteriota bacterium
TGGCTGCACTGGGCTCCATCCTGGAGGGAGACCAGATGGCCGATATCGTCCCCACTTTCGGATCCGTCAACATGATCGCGGGAGAGTTGGATCGGTGAGTTCCCCCTTTGAATTCACTTCGGAAAATCAGGAGCGATTCCATCAGATCCTTGCTCGTTATCCCAACAAAAGAGCGGCCATGCTGCCCACGCTCCACCTGGCCCATGAGCAGCAGGGGCACATTACCCCTGAGGTGGAAGAAGTTGTGGCCGAGCTTTTGGAAGTTCCCCTGGTCGATGTGCACGAGGTTCTAACCTTCTACACCCTTTACTTCAGACAGCCCATGGGTCGCCATCACCTCCGTCTGTGCATGAGCATCAGCTGTTGGCTGAGGGGATCGGATCGGATCAAGGAGCATCTGAAAAACAAGATGGGGGTGGAGAGTGGGGCCATCACCGATGACGGCAGCTTCAGCTGGGAGGCGGTTCCCGATTGCCTGGGGGCTTGCGAAATGGCCCCCATGATGCAGGTCGATGAGGATTACCACGGGCCTCTCACCCCGGACGGCGTCGATCACATTCTGGAGGCGACAACACAAGGTCAGGAGATCACGACAGCACCACCGCCAGCCAGTACCGAAAGCAAAGCTCTGCCGATCCAGCTGATCTCGGAACATTTCGGCAACAGCCAGGCCCGGGAGCTTCAGTGGTACCGAAAGCAGGGCGGATATGAAGGCGCACAAAAGGCCTTTGAGATGCAGCCTAGCGAAATCACCGATATGGTGATTCATGCCAATCTTCGCGGCCTGGGGGGTGCAGGATTCCCGACCGGCAGAAAATGGAGTTTTGTCCCTCAGGACACCGGAAAGCCTATTTACCTGACGGCCAACGCCGACGAGTCGGAACCGGGAACCTTCAAGGACCGCTACATCATGGAGTGGGACCCTCACCGCCTGTTGGAGGGAATCATCATTTGTGCCTACGCGGTGGGGATTCACACCACCTATATCTACATTCGTGGTGAATACGTCCGAGCCGCCCAGATCCTGCAAAAAGCCATCGAGGAAGCCTATCGAGAAGGGGTGCTGGGTGAGCGTGTTCTGGGCAAGGACTTTCAGCTGGATGTTCACCTACATCGGGGCGCGGGCGCTTATATTTGCGGAGAAGAAACTGGATTGCTGGAATCACTGGAAGGAAAAAAGGGCTGGCCTCGACTCAAGCCGCCTTTTCCCGCCATAGTGGGTCTGTTTGGCTGTCCCACCGTCATTAACAATGTGGAAACCCTCTCCCAGCTCCCCAAGCTTCTCCTTAAGGGAGCCGAGTGGTTTGCCGGAATCGCCTGTTCCCACCACGGGGGAACCCGGCTCTTTGCTCTTTCCGGATGCGTCAAGAGACCCGGCGTTTACGAGCTTCCGCTGGGAGCCTCGCTGCGAGAGTTGATCTATGAGCATGGGGGCGGGATCCTGGATGACAAGAAGCTCAAGGCCGTCATTCCCGGAGGGGCATCGGCTGCCATTCTCACCGAGGAGGAAATCGATGTCTCTCTGGATTTCGACAGCTTGATGAAGGCAGGATCCATGCTGGGATCCGGCGCGGTGATTGTCATGGATGAAGACGTCTGCATGGTTCGGGCCTGTCAAAATATCATGCGCTTTTTCGCCCATGAATCGTGCGGACAATGTACCCCCTGCCGTGAGGGAACCGCTTGGGTCTATCAGATTCTGACCCGTATCGCAGAGGGCTCCGGGACCCCGGAGGACATCGACAACCTGGCAGAGCTTGCCGATAACATGAGCGGGACCAGTATCTGTGCTCTCAGCGACGGCGCTGCCATGTCGTTTAGAAGTTACGTCAAGAAGTTCCGCTCTGAATTCGAATATCACATCCTTCACAAGAAGTGTGATCTGGAAGAAAAGAAAACCACCGTCGATGCCTAACCTCGAGATCAACGGACAAAGCATAGAAGTCGACCCTGGATCCAGCGTCCTTCAGGCGGCTGAAAAGCTGGACATCCACGTCCCCCGCTATTGCTATCACCCGGGACTCTCGGTGGCCGGCAGCTGCCGAATGTGTATGGTTGAAATCGAAAAGATGCCCAAGCTGGCCATCTCCTGCCACACCCAGGCCCAGGACGGGATGAAGGTCAACACCGAGTCGGAGCAGGTCAAGCAGGCCCGCAAATCGATGCTGGAGTTCCTGCTGGTCAATCACCCGCTGGACTGCCCGGTCTGCGATCAGTCCGGAGAGTGTGACCTTCAAGATTACTACATGTCCGTAGGCCAGTACGACAGCCGTTTTCTGGAGGACAAGATCAAGCGAAAAAAGGCTCTCCCGATCGGGCCGCACGTCATTCTGGATCAGGAGCGCTGCATCCTGTGCACGCGCTGCACGCGGTTTTGCGACGAAGTCTCCCACAGCAACGAACTGGGAGTTTTCAATCGGGGAAACCGTTCGGTCATTGATCTGGCTCCGACAAAAACTCTGGACAACCCTTACTCGGGGAATGTCATTGACATCTGTCCGGTCGGCGCTCTTACCGAGAGGGAGTTTCGCTTCCAGTGTCGAGTCTGGTATCTCTCCACCCGGGAATCGATCTGCAACGGCTGTTCACGAGGCTGCAACATCAGCATCCACTACAATACCTCGCTCTCCTACAAGGCCGGAGGAAAGCGGGTCCAACGACTCAA
>JAZFTY010000113.1:0-3472 GCA_036446935.1 Acidobacteriota bacterium
TAGACCGCTTCGGGAAGCTGCCCCCAAAAAGCCACCTTGGACACATCGGTCACCTGAAGCAGCTCCCTCTTCAGGAACTTTGCGATATCCCACAGTTCCGCATAGGAATAGCCCTCGCCGGTGAGACCCAGGAACACCCCAAAGGTGTCTCCAAAATCGTCGTTCACGACTGAAGGGAGCACTCCCGGGGGAAGCTGGGATTGAACATCCCCGACCTTGCGACGCAGCTCGTCCCACACCTGAGGCAGGGTGGACTTATCGTACTGCTCCTGCATTTCCGCGTACACGATCGACAGTCCCGGTCGGGAAATCGAAGTAACCTCTTTGAGCTGGCCCATGGCCTGGATAGCCTCTTCAATCCGCTCGGTGACCTCCTCCTCGACTTCTCTGGGGCTGGCCCCGGGATACTGGGTCATCACGACCGCCATTTTGATGGTGAATTCCGGATCTTCCAGACGGCCCAACGAGTTAAAGGAGACGATGCCACCCACCAAGGCCACGGCGATCAGAACCAGTGTGGTCGTCCTTCGCTTGATGGAGAATTCGGCCAGATTCATCGTCTCTCCCTCAATTCGTCGGTGATCTGCCGTACTTTCTGACCTTCAGCAAGGAAGCTGGCACCGGCCGTCACGATGCTCTGGCCGGGACTCACTCCGCTCAAAAGGGCGACACTGTCACCCATCAGTGCTCCCACTTCCACCCGGGATTTACCCACCGTCATGGATTGCTCCTCCACGATCCAGACCGACTGCTGACCCATTTCGTCGGTGAAAACCGCCGACACCGGGACATTGAAGACGAACTCATCATTACTTCGCTCCTTCAATACAACCTCTGCCGTCATGCCGGCCAGGATCCTACCCGTTTCGGGCTGCGGTGTCTGAAAGGTCACGGCGTAGGTTCGGGTCACCGGATCCGCCTCAGCGGCAACTTCGGTGGCCTTTGCATCAAACTCCTGCCCGGGAAGGGACTCAAAGTGGACGGCGAACTCGGGGAGTATTTCCTGCTGAGCCGTGGCCACCAGAGCCTCAGGGATTTGAGCAACGACCTCCACGACGGAAACGTCCTGAAGACTGAGGATCGACTGCTGAGCCTGCACGAATTCAAAGTTCTCCACAAACCTCTCCGCCAAGATTCCAGCGTAGGGTGCCTGTAAAGAGGTATCCTTCAATTGGTCGCTCGCCTGATTGAGCTGGGCCTGCATGGCCCGAATCTGCGCTTCCATAGCTTGGATGTCCTCGGCTCGAGCGCCTGTCTGGGCAATGATCAGGGTTTCTTCGGAACTTCGAACCTCAGCTTCGGCGACTTCGCGAGCCGCCAGGCGCTGATCGTACTCCGCCTTGGAGACGTTGTCGTTTTCGTAAAGCCGCTCGTAGCGCCTCAGCGTGGCACTGGCCTCCAGGAGTCGTGCCCGGGTGGCGGCAAGGTTGGCCTCGGCGCTGCGGATGTCCTCAGGCCGGGCCACTTGCAGGGCCCGGTGCTGAGCCTGAAGGTTGGCCACCCTGGCTTCCAGGTTGTCGACCGCGGTTTGGAAGTCTCTGGGGTCGATCTGGGCCAACAGCTGACCTTTTCGCACTTCCCGCCCCTGGGTGATAGGAAGCTGGATCAGCGGCCCGGAGACTCGAAAGGACAACCTGGCGCGTTGTGACGCCTGGACGATCCCTGGAAAAACCCTACGTCCCCCTTCGCCGGTGCCGCTTAACAACAGGATCTTCACCGGTTTTACCACCTCTTCTTCCACGATGGGCTCGGCACAGTTGTTGAACAACAGCATGCTGAACGCAATCGTGACCCATCGAATCACTCGAGGTTCTTTTATTGTTAATCTCATAAGCTTCTCCCTATGTCCCCTCATCGAGATCTCACCTGATAACCCACGCTCCTGAAATAAGTACCCAGCCGATCCAGGAACTGCTGTCGGTCCTGTGCAGAACGATAATAGTCAAATCGTCCCACAGCCCGCTGGGTACCCATGAGATCGACGAGATAGTCGAAGATGGCATTGGCAGCCACCAAGTCGGCTGACAGCGCGATGTTTTGCGCATCCAACAGCGCAAGAATTCCCACGACGCCTTCCTGGTATTTCTCCAGGACCATTTCCAGGTTCCGGCGGGCTGCACTTGCAGCCGCCCTGGAGAGATGGATACCAATAAAGGAAGCGTTGCTACGGTACAAGTTGGAGCGAATGCGCTGCTCGATGCGCTGTTGCGTCGCATCGCGTTGTACGGTGAGCTCCTCCAGCTCATTTTGGGCCCGAGCGGATCGCGCCCGACGAGCATCACCCTCAAAAAGCGGCAGGGTGGCATTGATACCCACCGCCCAATCCCAAGGGCCCGGGTCGGACAGGCCGGGGATGGTATCCCCTCCTACGTCCTCTCTGGCGCTAAGATCGCCGAAAAGCCCGACATCAGGCAGATAATAGGCCCGTTGGGTGTTTTCCAATTCCCTCTCCTGTGACCGAAGGGCGGCATCGAGCTGGCGAAGTTCAGGAGAGGCCGCCAGGGCCTCCTGGACCATAAAATCGCTAAAAACAGAAAAACTTCCCGGGCTCTCAACGTAGGGGGTTATCTCCTCAAAGCTGCTCACCATCTCCGGATCATCCAGGCTTGTTTCAATGGTGAGGAACCCTTCCTCGAGAGGCCGGTTCAGAACCCGGTTCACAGCGATCGCCGCCTGCTGGTGTAAGGCCTCAGCGTCGACAACATTCTTTTGATCGGTGGCAATTTGGTTCTCCCAGCGAAATTCTTCCTCCCGGCCTGCCACCCCGATTTCCACCCGGGAGCGGGCAAGTCGAAGATTAGATCGGGTCAGCACCAGGTTTCCCTTTTGCACGCGTTCAATGGTTTTCGCCCGCAGCACATTCAAATAGCTTTCAGCGGCTTCCAGGATGATATCCAGACGAAGCTCAGCTCGTTCTTCCTCACGCAAGTCCTGAAAATTTTTCTCGATGCCGTAGCTGGCCCAAACGCGGTCGGAGTAGATCAACTGACTGGCCCTCAGTGAACCTGAGTACTGCTGCTGACCTACAATCGGCTGAAAGGCGCGGTTTTCAGGGATGAAGGTGGCAGCTCCGACGAGATCCACCCGAGGCAAGAGCGGAGAACGAGTTTCCCGAACCCGATCCAGACCCGCGGCCACGGTTCGATCCGCCACCGCCAGATCGAGATTCACCGTGCTGGCCTCTCGCACCACGCCTGAAAGAGATAGAGTGCGAGCAGCCTGTGTCACCTCTTCGTTGAGCAGATCGGCCTCGATGAGCGTCATAAAGGGCGGAGAAACACCTATCGCTCGGGCGGTTTCCATGTTGATGGTGAGACGCTCTTCCCGTTGGTACTCCACGGTAATCTCTGCCGCCGGTTCACCCCGCAGGACATTTTGAATATTGATGGCTACCCGGCGTGCCCTACGAAGCGTCTCGTCCGGAGGCCCCAGGCTGGCCAGGACACCGCGTTCCACATCGGCTCTCCCCACC
>JAZFTY010000114.1:0-2066 GCA_036446935.1 Acidobacteriota bacterium
TCCAGGGGTCTTACACCTGGTCCAATTCGCTCGATACCAGCTCCAAACAGATCAGGGGTCCGGGTGAGAGCAACCAGACCTACAGCACCCAGAATTGGTTGGATCCAGCCAGTGAGAAGGGCCCTTCCAACTTTGATGTCACCCACGTTTTCACCTTCAACTACACGGTGGATCTGCCGGGCCAGAATATGGCCGGTGCGGCAGGACACGTCCTGGGAGGATGGCAGTTGGGAGGAATCGTGACCCTGGCCACCGGGGTTGCGGAAACCCTCCAGCTGGGTTATGACAATTGTCGGTGTTTAAGTGGAGAAATTTTTGGAGTTTCGACCACCGATAATCGTCCTGATCTGATTGCGGGCGGGGATAGCAACCCGGTCCTGTTTGATGGGAGAGAACCTACAGCGTACTTTGATACTTCTCAATTCGAGCCCGCACCGGCTGGTTTTCACGGTAACGTTGGACGCAACACGCTGAGGATCCCAGGAGTGTCAACATTTGATTTCTCCCTCATCAAGAATACCCGTCTTTCAGAACAAGCTAACCTGCAGTTTCGAGCCGAGTTTTTCAACATCTTTAACCGCACTAATTTTGGGGATCCAGAAACAAGGCTGTTTTTGGGTCCGGGACGACCAGGATCCCCGGGAAGAATCACAAGTACCACCACTACAGCGCGACAGATCCAGTTTGGTTTGAAGATCGCTTTCTAGATCATCAAGCTGCGGGATCATTAAGAGAAAACTGCCTGGTGTAAGAGCCAGGCAGTTTTTTTTGTGTTTGAAAACCCCACTTGATTTTGATGCGCCCCTACACTGAAACTAGCCGACCTCACTTCGAGGGGTTGTATCGATCCAAGTCCCAGAGTATGGGATTCATTAAAACGTAGTGGCTTGTTCGAGCGTGGTCTTCCTGATCCTGAATGATGTGTTCGTAGTAGTTGCGTTGCCACACCGATGAGCCGGGAGTGCTGCGCTGTTGGTTAATGCGGCTGGTAGTGGCCGATTTAAACCCGGCCATGATGGCACCTAACCCGCGTGAATCACGCCGTAGGAGCGCACAGCCGTGCGCCCTCCGATCGACCGGGACCGCGGCAAGAGTCTTCTTTTGCGGGTTCATCGTGATCACCACGAGTCCATGGAGGTGGTTGGGCATGACCACGAAATCACCGAGATCAACCCCAGGGCGAAGATGAGGTGTCTTGCGCCACTCCCACTCAACGATTTGTCCTATTCGGTTGAGGTGCATCTCCCCACCTTTCACCTCACCGAAAAGACATTGCATTTTGTGGGTGCAGAGGGTGACGAAGTACTCGCCGATTTGTGAGTAGTCATATCCACCCAGGCGGATCGATCTACGACGATGTCTTTTGGGGTTAAAGGGCATCAATCCGTTCCTATAGGACTATAACGTTCGCCTCGAGAAAAACACGAAGTTTCGGGCGCCGGTCCGTAGGGGCGCACAGCCGTGCGCCCAAAAGGCTCCGTACATCTACGGTTCAGAGGGCGCACGTCAGTGCGCCCCTACGGGAGACGCAGCGGTGGACCCCCGGTCGGGTTCGCTCTACAATGTGGAGCACAAAAAGGGAGCGAAGCCATGAATCGATTTTTCACTCTACTGTTTGTCTTGTTCCTACCTCACGGATTCGCTCTCTCCCAGCAGATTCCTGATCTGGTAGCTGAGCAGGGTTATGCCGACAGGATTCTGGTCAACGGGAAGATCGTGACCATGGACGATTGGAGCATTGTGCCCAATAGGCCTGGAACGATCGTTGAGGCCATGGCCATCAAAGGGAAGAAGATCATGGCGCTGGGAACCGATCAGGAAATGCGGGAGTTGGCCGGGCCCAAGACTCACTTTGTCGATGTGGGTGGCCGGACCGTGATCCCCGGCTTGATCCAAACTCACTATCATCTTTTCGGTCCTGCAGCCAGCCGTTACGGGCCGCAGGTTGGCCTGGTGGATCCCAGTATCAAAATCGATGTGGTTGCCGAGGCCACGCCCGAAGGAACCTCAAAGAAGATCCGCGACACGGTGGTCAATGCCATTGAGGTGCAAAACATTCCCAAAGG
>JAZFTY010000115.1:0-2768 GCA_036446935.1 Acidobacteriota bacterium
AGCCACCCGGAGATCTTCAATGGAGCGGCGGATGACCTGGCTCTGTGGTGGGTAGAGCTTAATATTGTTGGAGGCGGTAAGAAGACAGCGGACGACTCGGGGAACCTGGTTCAGATCCTGTTCATCCAACCCCTGGTCTGCGGCAAGCAGGCTGGCAGCATCGGGCTTCGGTCGGAATCTGGCCGCTTCCTGCAGCTCATCTGCCTCGGCCATGGCCGTGTAGCGCACCTGTTCGAGTTCGATATGGGCAAAGCCCTGTTCGGAAACAAAACGTTCCCAGAAATGGCGATCGATCACCTTCGTGCTGACCTGATCCAGAGATTCCAGCATACCCCTCAGTTCCTGCTCGGTGAGACCTCGAGAAAAGGCAATGCCCTGTAATCCCAGGCGAACCATGAAGTTGACGAAGGTCTCGGCAATGGAGTGGTATTCAGTCACATCCAAGGGTTGGCCATTGACCGACAGAGCCTTTTTGGCCTGAGTGATATTGAGGCGATCGTTATGGACGAGGATCTTGTCAATGGATTCCTTCAGTTGTCCGGTGGCGCTGACGATGGCTCGACTTCCGGGTGGGTAGAGTTGGATCTTGCGAGTGGTTGTGAGCAGTGTGCGAATGACCTCTGGAATATGGACCAGAGCTGCGGGTTCCAGGGGTATGTCCAGTGGTCCGAAATCTGCTGAACTCAGGCCGTTGTACCCTATGGCCTCTTCTGCATTGAATATTTTCTCGTCGTAGGCCTGCTGCGACTCGCGGTAAAGTTGAGCCTTGGCCTGGTTGGACGAGCGCTGGAAGTGGTAAGCAAGAGTGGTGGCCGAAAGAAGCAGGCCTTGGGCATGACGAGTTTCCTGGTAGTTGCCGATACGTTCGTGCAGTTCCCGTTTGCGATTTTTCTCGATGGCGCCGTAGGTGATGTCCAAAATGCTTCTACTCAAAAAGCGAAGGGTCTCATCGTTCACTTGGTACTGTGAGCCGATGAGACCCAGCGCCACACCCTCATCGATAAAGTCCAGGATCTTGCCCTCTTTTGTTTCAGAACTCCCGCCCAGCATACTCAGGGAGACCTGCTCCCCAAATGTGGAGGCCTGGTCGAGTAGCTTTCTGTTCTCTTCATTGAGGACGGCGAGTTTTTGTCTGATCATCTCCGTCAGAGATCTGGGAAAATCCTCTTTCTCCAAAGGTTCGATATCCCACAGTTGGCCGGTGAAGGCGATTTTTCTACCCAGAACCAGCTTGCGCATGAGTTCATTGATAAAGAGAGGATTGCCCTGAGTGAGCAGGGCCACCTGTTCCGCGAAGTTCTCGGGCAAACGCAGTTGAGGAAAGATCTTCTGAAAGTGCTGGGCGATGTGGGTGGCCGTGAGAGGGGTGAGGAGTACCCTGACAATGTTCAACTCCTGATAATAGGCGGCGAAGAAACTTTCCAGTGGAGTCGGCGCTCCTTCGATTTCTCCCGGTTGGATATGGGTGGAGGTCCCACAGATGAAGACCGGAATGTTTTGGGATAGCAGCAACCGACGCAACAGGAGAAGCGAGGCCTCATCGCTGAACTGCAGATCATCAATAAGCAGAATGAGGGGTCGGGAGTCGAGGAGCTTGGGGAGAGTCTGGACAAGGGTGGCAAAAAGTTCCTCACGCTGAGTCCTGCCATCTTCCGGTTCAAGTTGGGCTCTTGGTCTGACCAGTTGAGGCAAGATGCAGGACAGATGGGTGAGTTCCTTGCCAGTCAAGTCATCCAGGATTGTTCTGCCCTTGTCGGGCCGCTGTTTCATGATCTCCGCCAGGATGAGGGTGATCAGGTAGTAGGGTCGAAAATTCTCCTGTGGAATCCCGTTCACCTTGATCTGCGCGGTGTTGTTTTCGTCCAGCTTTTGAGGGATGGACTTCAAGAACTCGCTCTTGCCCATCCCGTCGACCCCTTCGATGAGGAGAAACTGGTTAGCACCCTGACTGAATTCCGTCAGTGCCTCGTTCAACCGGGCATATTGAGTCTCGCGGCCAGTGCCATGGACTCGATCCAATTTCTGGAGAGTTGTCTGAGGGAAGACGTCCTGAAGGGGGACTTGGCCGGCGTTGACGAGACGAGCCCGCCCGGACGTTTTGGCGTAAAAAAGCGCCGTGTCTGCTTTAGACATGAGATCGTTGCCGGTCTGAGCATCCTCCGGGGCGGAGGCCACTCCGATACTGAAGGTGATGGGAAGCTCAATATCCTTGTTATCCAAGGCAGGTCTTTCATGGGCCAGCTCAATGAGCTCCTGACCTACCTGTAGGGCCTTTTCCTTATTTGCACCTGGCATGAGAATCACGAACTCATCACCGTCATAGCGGACGGCTAATCCCTTCTCTCTGGAGACCTCTTTCATCAACTCGGCTACCCAGATGAGGGTCTGATCGCCAACATCATGCCCGTGGGTGTCGTTGATATGCTTGAAATGGTCCAGGTCCATCTTGAGCAACGATACCGGCTCGCTCTCCAGGGAATCCCACTGGACCTTGTCTTGTAGGTAGCTGCGAAGAAAGCGGCGGTTGTAGATGCCGCTGAGCTCGTCTTCAACGATCAGGCGAGAGGGGTCGGTGTTCGAGTGCTCAAGAAAATGAAGAAGATGTGGATACTCGTTCATGCGGAGGACTCGTCAAGCTTGATGTTCCTTCAGGAGGCGCTCAGTTGCCAAGTCGCAAAGCGAGTCCAGTGAAGTGGCCTCGGATGGATATTCGGCATAAGAGGTCTTGAGAGTCAACCCTTGAGGACCGCCAGACAGGCAAAGAAGAG
>JAZFTY010000116.1:0-7247 GCA_036446935.1 Acidobacteriota bacterium
GCTCTTGAGCGAAGGACGTCTCACCAACGGTATGGTCCCCAAGGTCCAGACGGCGCTGAAGGTCCTGCAGGGAGGAGTGGGGGAAGTGCAGATTGTTAGCGGCCTCAAGGAAAATGCCCTGCTGGATGCGCTTGAGGGAAGGGCGGGGACGAGGCTGAAGAGCTGACCGCCTGACCGCCTGACCGCGCGCTTCGCGCGCAGAGAACAGAAGGAGAAAAAAGAAAAGCGGGTAGTAGAGCAATTCAGGGGTCAGGAGGTCAGGAGGTCAGCCGGTCAGGGGGTCAGGTTCTTCATACTGGCAGCTTGGGTCGTTTCACCGCCAACTCTCTTTCCAGAGCATGACCTAGATTCAAGAGCCGGGCTTCCTGAAAATAGGGGGCCTGGAGTTGCAAACCGATGGGAAGGCCTTCCTGGCTGAAACCGCAGGGCAGGGACAGACCTGGGATACCGGCAAGATTGGCTGGCACCGTGTAGACGTCCATCAGATACATCTCCAGCGGATCTGTCTTTTTCTCTCCGATCTTAAAAGGAAGTGAGGGAGTTGTGGGTCCCACCAGAAAATCCACCTTCTTGAAGGCTTCATGGTAATCGTTTCTCAAAAGGGTTCGAACCTTGCTGGCCTTGATAAAGTAAGCGTCATAGTAGCCGGAACTCAGGACGTAAGTCCCGATCATGATTCGTCGCTTGACTTCCTCACCGAATCCCTCACTGCGGGTGGACTTGAACATGCTGTCGAGGTCTGTTTGATCCGCGCTGCGGTGTCCATACCTCACCCCATCGTAGCGAGCCAGGTTGGAACTGGCTTCCGCGGGAGCAATGATGTAGTAGGTGCTGATGGCATATTCCGTCTGGGGCATACTGACCTCAATAACGGAGCAGCCCAGTCCCTCCAGCTTCTTGATGGCCGCCCGAAGGCTCTGCTCAATCTGTCCATCAAGTCCTGACCCGAACCACTCTTTGGGAACTCCGATCTTCAGACCCTTGACCTCCTGGTCGATCTCGCCTACATAGTCCTCGACGGGTCGGGCCGCCGAAGTGGAATCCTGAGGATCCGATCCGGCAATAGCCTGAAGCAGGAGGGCCACGTCAGAGACGCTGTTGCCCACCGGGCCAATTTGATCCAGAGAGGAAGCAAAGGCGACCAGTCCATAGCGGGAGACTCGGCCATAGGTGGGCTTCAATCCCACGGTTCCGCAAAAGGCCGCCGGCTGGCGGATGGACCCTCCAGTATCGCTGCCCAGCGCGCCCGGCGCTTCCCCGGCGGCCACCGCCGCCGCCGATCCTCCACTGGATCCCCCCGGAACCCTTTCCAGATCCCATGGATTTCGAGTGGGAAAGAAGGCGGAGTTTTCCGTGCTCGAACCCATGGCAAACTCGTCACAGTTGGTCTTTCCCAAAAGAATCGCTCCACTCCCTTTGAGCCTGCTCATCACGGTGGCATCGTAGGGGGGAATATAGTTTTCAAGAATCCGCGAAGCGCAGGTGGTTCGAACACCCTGGGTCACAATGTTGTCCTTAATGGCCAACGGAATTCCTGTTAAATGTCCGTTTTTGGACTCTCCTGAAGCAAGCTGACGATCCAGCTGGGCGGCCTGGGCCAGAGCCGGTTCCTCTTGGACGGTTAAAAAGGCCTTGATCTTTCCGTCACACTGCCGGATCCGCTTCAGGAAACTCTCGGTGATTTCGGTGACGGAGGCCTCCCTGCTCTGGATGAGATCACGGAGTTGCTTGATGGACATTTGATGGATATCGCTCATTTACTCAATCACCGGAGGAACTTGAAAATGATCTTCGGAGGACTCAGGGGCATTGTCCAGGGCCGTGGCCACAGGAAGGGAAGGCCTGACCTCGTCTTCTCGAGTGGGGGTTGCCAGTTTCTCCCCCTCAACGGCTTGATGAGCGGCTTCCACATCCCCGGTTGAAACCGCTTCCAGTTGGGTAAAGTACTCCAGAATCTGCTGGAAGTGGCCGACGAATCGTTCCAGCTCCTGTGGATCAAACTTCAAATGGGCCAGCTCAGCGATTTTTTCAACTTCCCGGGTTTCAATAGGCAACGTTTCTCTCCTTTCAGACTCTTCCCTGGACGCGTCTCAGGTATCTTCGAGTCGCCTCGACATCCCTACCGATTTGGTTTTTTAGCTCGTCGACCCCTGTGAATTTTTTCTCCGCTCTGAGACGAAGGCAAAAATCCAGTTTCATCCACTTCCCATAGATGTTTTCCTTGAAGTCGAGCAGATGGGGTTCCACGACAGGGCTGTCCTGGGCCCTCTCCTGCAGGGTGGGACGAACGCCTACGTTGGTCACGCTGGGGTAAGTTTTCCCATTGAGATGAGCCTGGGTCACATAGACACCGTTGGCAGGAATGAGTTCATTCTCCGAATCCAGGTTGGCCGTGGGAAATCCCAGCTCCATACCCTTCCCCGCGCCGCGAACCACCGTCCCCTGGATCTGGTAAGGGCGTTCAAGCAGGCGTCTGACCAGAGCCACCCTTCCCTCTCGCAGTGAGTTCCGAATGTAGCTACTGCTGATACGGGTGCCCCGAAAGTAAACGGGTTCGATCTCATCGACTCCAAACCGGAACTCCGGTCCCAGGGCTTTCAGAGTTTCGATGTCTCCGGCACGGCGATGGCCAAAGCGAAAATTGTTTCCCACATGAATCTCGCGGATTCCGTGATTGTGGAGAATCTGGTGGGCAAATTCGGCTGGAGTGAGAAGAGACAGCTTCCGTGTAAAAGGCAGACACACGATGATGTCCAGATCGAGCTCTTCCAGAATCCTGTTTTTCTGGTGCTCGGTTTGAAGCAGCAGAGGGGCGTTGTTGGGGGAAATGATCTTTTGAGGGTGAGGGGTAAAGGTCAGGAGAATCGATGTCCCCTCCCTTTCCTGGGCTCGCTTCACCACTTGGCGCAGGATAACCTGATGTCCTCGATGGACTCCATCGAAGACTCCGATGGTCATCACCGGATAGTTCAAGGCTTGAGGGAAGTGGGCAAGATCATCGACGATTTGCATATCACTCAGTCCATCTCAAGTATCTGACCGTCGTAGGCCAACCTCACCGATTCGGGTAGAAAGGCATTCCCCTCATCGTGGTCAACATCGTGATTCATATGAATCAAGAATGTTTGCTTGGCACCCAGCTTCTGCGCCATTTCGGCTGCCTCAGAGAGGCTGAAATGTTTGGGATGACTCTCGTAGCGAAGACCGTCCAGAACCAGGTAGTCGAGTCCTTCCAGTTGCCCCAGACTCTTCTCAGGAATAAAGCTGACATCGGTGACATAGGCGAAGCGACCCACCCGAAATCCCAGGACGGGCAGATCACCATGCAGGACTTCCACCGGTTCAAACTCCAGATCGGCGATGCGAACATTTCCCTCGATCGGAATCAGTTCCACACAGGGGACACCCGATTGGAACTCCCCCTTGAAGAGGTGACGGAAGGTGATTTTCAGCTCCTTCAAGGTTGCCGGACTGGCGTAAAGACGGGTGGTCTTCCTCGACCACTGGTTGAAGGGGTAAATATCATCCAGGCCCAGAATATGATCGACATGGGCATGGGTGTAAAAAACAGCATCCACACCCTTGACGTTGTGCTGCAGCATCTGGGTGCGAAAGTCGACAGAGGTATCGATGACGATATTGGCCTCGCTCTCGATTAAAATCGAAGAGCGCAGCCGTTTGTTCTTGGGATTCGGGGAGGTGCAGACCTTACAATCGCACCCCACAGTGGGAATTCCACGTGAGGTTCCGGTGCCTAAGAAAATAACCCGCATCAGAGCTTGGTCGCTTTGGACTTTCCCATAAACTTCAGGCGCAACTCATAGAGAACATTCTCCAACAGGTGGGCTTCCTCATCAGACAGGTTACCCTCGGTCTTTTCCTTTAGAATGCCCAAGATGTCGATCATCTGACGGGCCGCCCCCAGATCTTCCATCTTCTGCCCGCTACTGGGTTCCGGTATCTCCCCCAGATGGACCATCCCGGTAGTGGCCAGCGAGAGAAGAAAGGAAGCAAAATTGACTCCCTGGCCGGGGTCTTGGTCCCCGGTGGGCTCCGCTTCTTCCTTCTGGCTGGGTTCCTGACTCTCTTCGGCTTTCTTCTCCGGGCTGGCTTTCGGTGGCTCTTCCTTCTGGGGAGGGGCTTGTTCACCTGAATCCGGCCTCTGTGGGTCGCGGACCTCTCCTTCGTCGGTGAACTGGCGCCGATCGGTTACCTTAAATGAGCTTTGTTCCTGTTCTTCGTCATCCATGTACTTTCTCCGTAGCGCGCTCCGCGCGCCTCTGTCTGTTGTCAGCTGTCAGTTGTCAGTTGTCAGTTGTTTGTTGTCCTGCCAAAAGGCTTCCATCTCCTCCAAAGGAACTTCTTTGAGAACTCTCCCCTGGGAGACAAAATGTTTTTCCATGGCTCTGAATCGTGCTGAGAATTTCCGATTGGCCTGATTCAGTGCCGTTTCAGGATCAATTTGAAGGTAACGGGCGATGTTGAGAGCGGCGAACAGGAGGTCCCCCACCTCTTCCTTGATCTGTTTCTCCTCCCCCTGTCGGAGCGCATCCTGAAGCTCCTCGAACTCCTCGACAACTTTATCTCGGATTTGCTCGATACTGTTCCAATCGAATCCCACCCGAGCCGCCTTGGAAGACATCTGATAGGTGGAGTACAGAGCCGGAATCTTTTTCGGGATCCCGTCAAGTAACGATTCCCGAGTGACCTTACCCCCGGCCGATTTCTTTTCCGCGGCCTTGATATCCTCCCAATGCTTCAAGAGTTCTGCAGAATCCCGGTAATGTTCGTCTCCAAAAACGTGGGGATGTCGACGTACCATCTTTTCGTAGCTTCTGCGACACACGTCGTGGATATCGAATTCTTCTTTCTCCTGGGCAATGCGGCTGTGGAAAATCACCTGAAACAGCAAATCTCCCAATTCATCACAGAGCTCGTTGGAGTCGGACCCATCCAGGGCTTCAAGAACCTCAAAGGCCTCTTCCACCAACAGAGGTTTCAGTGTCTCCCGGGTCTGCTCCTGATCCCAGGGACAGCCCCCAGGTCCTCGGAGGGTGTCCATCAGCTCCAGTAGTTTCTGAAAATAGTCTTCCCGACGGTTCACAGCCGCTATCGTATTATGAGTGCCGGTGAAGGGAAAGTCTCTTGTTTCAAGTTTCGATCACATCGAACTGTTCGATGTTCATCAGGGGATCGGCTTGAACAGAGACCGATCTACGTGTCAGCTCTTCGATCTCCTTCAACACCCTCTTTTCTCCGTCTCGGAGTGCCTTGCCAATTTCTGGATGACAGCGAATCATGAGTTTATGGCTATTCTCCATTTGGGGCCTCATTTTTTGAACTGCCTGGTAAATCGAGTAGCAGATCGTCTGCACCGATTTGGTCATGCCGCTTCCCTGACAGGAAGCGCAAGGCTGGCACAGCAGTCTTTCCAGTGACTGCTTGACTCGTTTGCGGGTAATGGCCACCAAACCAAATTCATTGAATTGGAGAACTCTGGAAGGGGATTTGTCTTTGCCCAGCTCCTCCTGAAGCGCGCTCATGACTTTTTGACGATTCTTCTTCTCGTCCATGTCAATAAAGTCGATGACAATAATCCCTCCCAGATCACGAAGACGGATCTGGCGGACCACCTCTTTCGCCGCATCCAGATTGGTTTTGGTGATGGTATCTTCCAAAGAACTGGTATTTCCTACGAATTTGCCCGTATTGACATCAATGGCCACCAGAGCCTCAGTCTGATTGATGACGATGTGACCGCCGTTTTCGAGCCCTACTTTCGGCCGCAGGGCTTTCTCAATTTCTTGGGTCACCCGGTAGGTGTCAAAAAGGGGTTTTTTCTTTTTGTAAGGGTGGACTCTCTGGACCAGTGACGGATTGAACTGATTGACAAAATCAACAACCCGTTCGTACTCTTCCTGGTTATCAACACGAATGGCCCGGTATTCCTTGCTGAAGTAATCCCGCACCACCCGCTGACTCAAGCTGGGTTCCGCATAGACCAGGGCCGGAGCCGACGTCTTGTCCGCTTTCCGGCGAATATCCTCCCAGAGACGGGTCAGATAGCTCATGTCCTTGCGGAAGTCTGCTTCATCTTTTTTCTCACCTACCGTTCGTACGATAAAACCTCTTCCGGAATTTTCGCGCAGTTTGACGACGATGTCCTTGAGGCGTTTTCGCTCTTTATCGGAGACAATTCTTCGCGACACTCCGACGTGCTCCACGGTAGGCATAAAAACCAGGTAACGTCCGGGCAAAACGCTATGGGAGGTAATCCGGGCTCCTTTCTTACCGATGGGCTCCTTGGCCACCTGAACTAAAATTTCCTGTCCCTCCTGCAGGAGGTCTCCGATCAAGGGCTGCCCGCTGCGGTGGTTGGAGTTCTTCCTCCGCCCCCGGCGAGAGTCGCGAGGCGGCTCCTGCTTAGGTGGATCCGCCTTCTTTTCAGGGGACACGGGTTCAGGGGAAGGCTTCTCTTGAGGACGACCCAAGCTCTTAAAGACCGCAAAGGGTCGCAGAAACCTGGGAAGGATGTGAGGACCCCGCCTCTCGGGCCGAACCTCCGATTCAACACCCCCGCTTCCAGCTGCAGGCTGAGTTCCTGAACTCACCGAAACCTCCAGACTCTCGGGCAAGATCTGTCCGGCTTCGGCCACTAACTCCTGGGCAGAGTGTCGGGGTGGATCAGAGTCGGTGTTTCCCGGCTCTTCTGCGGGCTCTTTGGGGAAGGGACCCGAAAAGTCCCCCTTGTCGTTCTCAAAAGAGGCTTCGTACTCCTCGAGATTCTCGGAAAAGTCCGAGACATAGAGAAAGGTGTCCCGCGGCAAGCCAATATTGACGAAGGCTGCCTGCATTCCCGGCAGCACCCGGGTCACTTTTCCTTTGTAGATGTTCCCCAGGATTCTGCGATTCTTGGCACGTTCGATGAATATTTCAGTGACCCTGTCATCTTCCAGGATGGCAAGCCTTGTTTCCAGGCTCGTCGTTGAAATCAACAGTTCTTTTGACATGTGTTCTCCAGGTTTGGCAACTTCGCCTCACCAACCGGGAGAAGCTTAGGGAAAGGAAGAGTCTTTTTTTGCTAGCGGCAGAAGGTCCTCAAGGTACTCAATCATTTCATTTCCGCTGGCAAATCAAGAAAAGAAGGTCAAACATCGGAATCGTTCGTACCCAAAAACTCTCTTCCATACACGGGAGCGGCGGAATCGTCGATCTGACAGGGCATATCAAGCCCCTCGGGAGGTTTA
>JAZFTY010000117.1:0-2172 GCA_036446935.1 Acidobacteriota bacterium
GCTGCATACTGGTCGTCGTTTGAGAGGAGTTCCAATGATTTCTGGGCCATCCCGGCAATGTCCCCTACCGGAAGCAGAAAACCGGTCTTTCCATTCTCCACGACTTCGGGCAAACCACCCGTAGCAGCACCGATCACGGGCACACCGCAGGATTGAGCCTCAAGGGCAACCAGCCCAAAGCTTTCCTGCTCACTGGGCAGAAAGAACAAGTCCGCGCAGTTCATCAACTGGCCGATGTACTCCTGCTCCCCAAGAAACAGGACGTCCTCGGAGAGTTTGAGCTCTTTAACCAGTTGCTGTACAAACAATCGCTCCGGACCCTCACCGACCAGAAGCAACTTGACCGGGAGTTGCTCCCGAATCGTGGCAAAGATTCGAACCACATCCGTGACCCTCTTTACGGGACGGAAATTGGAGGCGTGCATCAGAATTTTTTCCCCGTTGGGAGCAAAGTGATCCTTGGTGCAATTGTTGGCTGATCCACTGTACCGCTCGGTGTCGACGAAATTATGGATGACTCGAATTTCGCGCTGGATCGCAAACTCTTCCTGGGTTCTTTTCTGAAGGTAATCAGAGACCGCTGTCACTCCGTCCGATTCCTCAATATTAAATTTGATCACCTGGTAAAACGATTTGTCCAGTCCCACCAGCGTAATGTCGGTGCCGTGAAGGGTGGTGACTGTCTTCAGCTTCTCAGAACCAAGCATCTGCTTGGCCAGGTAAGCACTGGCTGCGTGAGGGACGGCGTAGTGAGAATGGATGAGATCCAGTCCATATTGTTTGCACACGTCCACCAGTTTGGTGGCCAGGCTGAGGGCGTAGGGTGGGTATTTGAAGAGAGGATAAGAGGACACCTCGACTTCATGAATAAAAACGTTCTGATGAAAGGAGGCGAGTCGAAAGGGGGTGGCGTAACTGACGATGTGAATCTCATGGCCTAGAGCGGCCAAGCCCAGCGCCAGTTCCGAGGCGATGACCCCACTCCCCCCATGAGTGGGATAGCAGACAATCCCGATTTTCACTTTCTTTTAGTGCCTTTCAATTGTGCTGTTCGCTCATATCGAAAGAGCCTATGGGATCATCCAATCGAAGAGGCTCGCGGATCAGAAATGGTTCACCGAAAGTCGTTCCAATAGAGGAGCCATGGAATCTGTCCCTGGTCGTGACCCTCTCCAGAAACTCGGGCCGGCTAATGAGGGTCTCGTCATCACCAAATTCGCTCTTGTCCGGATGGTCAAACTGAGACCGATAGGCTTGAATGGCCTTGATTTTCTGGTCGTGACACTCCGTGATGTTCACCACGAAGGAAGGCTTGAGGTCAAACCAGCAGGGATAATAGATCACCTTATAAGGACGATGGGCCTGATGATCGGTTTCAATCTTTTTTAAGCCGGACAGAAAAGCGGCTTCCCGCACCAGATTAGAGGTGTTCTCATGGTCGGGGTGGCGATCTTTCCAGTAGGGGGCGAAAACGACGGCGGGTTGGTAGGTGCGGATTTCGCGGATGATCTTCAGCTTGTTTTCCCAATTGACGGCAACATCTCCGTCGGGAATATCGAGCATCTTGTGAGTGGAGACTTTCAGGACGGTTGCCGCCTCCTGGAACTCCTGGCTGCGGATTTCGGGGGATCCCCGCGTCCCCAGTTCACCCTGGGTGAGGGAGATGACGCCGATTTTACGACCCTGGGAGCCGAGTTTGATGAGGGTCCCGCCGCAAAACAGTTCGATGTCGTCAGGATGAGCGCCGAAGGCCACTGCATCAAGCTGCATGGCGCTCCTGAGCCCGGAGCATGCATACGTTCTCTACTGCAGCGCCGAAATCATCCGGCCTGACCGCGTTCCGCGACCCGCAAGCGGGTGCCCCCGGTCTCCTCAACGTACTGCGGGGAGTACGTTTGCGTGGCCTCCGGGGCACCCGCTTGCGGGTCACGCGACTCGTCAGGTCGGCGCTTTCGTCGCTTCGTGACTAGAACCTGTGCATAATCCGGGCTTTAACCCACCAGGGAGTGAGCGGAAGGATTCTCGCTTATTCTGGATGAGGAATCAGTGGGCAGCACTGGAAGGGTCGGCCAATGAGTTGCCGAATTTCTCCTCTTCCTTCTTCTTCACTTCTTCGATCGAGTGAGCTCCGTCGAGGGAACCCACCGTATCTGTGATGCGGTTGTCGTCCGT
>JAZFTY010000118.1:0-2606 GCA_036446935.1 Acidobacteriota bacterium
TGAATAGGAATAAATTGAACCTACCTCCCAGAAGGGAGCGTTAATGCAAACCAAAACAATTTTCGCTTTAAACTGTACACTTCTACTATCTCTTGCCTCCTGCACCCAGGATCTGAATTCACAGTTCATGGAGGCGGTGGAAAATGGTGAAACGGAGAGTATTCAGGCTTTACTCAAAGCGGGTGCGGACGTGGACTTGCAAAATGAGGAGGGCTGGTCCGCCATTATTGCCATGGCCATGTTGGGTCAAACCAGGACCGTACAACTCCTGCTGGATGCAGGCGCCGAGGTCAATGCGAAGGATAAATTGGGTCGGAGTGCTTTGTTTTGGGCAGTAGAGGGAAACCACGCTGACACGGTGGATGTCCTGCTTGAAGCCGAGGCCGATGTGAACGCCACAACCAGAAAGGGCCAGAGCTCCTTGATGTATGCGGTATCTCTCGGGCACACGGAAATCGCAGAAGCTTTGCTGGAGGCAGGTGCTGATGTCAACTTAAGAGATGAGGAGAGCCGTACGGCATTGCTGGAAGCAGTGATCCGGGGCAGTGCAGTGGTTGGGAGCCTCATCGAGGCTGGGGCAAACGTTAACGCCGGGAGTGAGGGAGAGGTGACGCCATTGATTATTGCGGCAGCGGAGGGCCGTATCGAAATTGTCCGAGCGCTGGTCGATGCGGGAGCGGATGTCAATGCCAAGGACTATAGTAGTCGGACCGCCTTGATGATGGCCAATGCTCAGGACCACAGCGAGATTGCCGATTTACTGAAAAGGGCTGGAGCAACAGAGTAGCCTATCTACCCACCTGCAAATCGGACAGGTGGTCGTGAACCTCCTTCCACAGGCCACCTTGTTTGATCCACATCGATGAAGCCCTCAGAGTTCTTTGATGGCTGGTGCCATCGGATGCCGTCTCCCGACCCGTGAGATAGGCGGTGACCACCGCGCTCAACCTGCCATAGACTTTTGCCTCCAGGTGTCGAACCTGAACATTGGAGAAGGCTCGCACACTGGATCTGCCGGGATTGGCGGCGCGACTGGCCTCTAATGCCGCTCTCACCAGTTTTTTTTCACCTTCAGTGGAATCGTATCGGGTCAGCAGTGCTCCGGTGGGACCAAAAGCACTGTGTCCTGGCAAGTGCTGTCCCACGAAGCCATCCACATTTCCAGAGTTGCTATTCGCTATGTGCTGCAGATATGCCGCTTTAACATCATCCACATCGTCGGCGACAACAAAACCGACTCCCATCATGCTCCCCCAAAAGACCGTTGCTAAGGCAATCCATCTCATGACACACCTCCCTCGATATAGATCAAGGGCGTATTCTATAAGGGGAAGATAGAGCGGACAAGCGGTATTCTCTTACGGGGAAGAGGGACGCCGACAGTAGAGCCCGTATCGGCTTACAGAGAGGAGTTCTCGAACATAAGACGACGCAGAGGCTGGAGCCACTGAACTGGAGGACCACCTTCTTGAAAAAGAAGGACAGCCTTTAGCGAGTGATCGAACCGTCCAGTTGGTAGAGCCTTGAGCCCCTCAGAAAGTCAGCACCCAAACGACTCTCCAAAATCAAGTTATCGTCAAGGACGTACATGACCCTATGGACCTCCCGATTCGGGTGATCGCGATTTTCGAGCAGAAGCAATTGACCCACAACTAACGGGTAGGCAACGTCAATCGACAAGAGAGTTTCCCCGCCAAAGGAGTGAGAAGCCAGTGTTGCCACATGGCGGTAACGTTGATCCTTAACCCTTTCCCAGAATTCATCGAGATCAGTGGTCCAGGTCGATTCAGTTGTCGGGAAGAAGAAAAAGTCATCATCCTGAGCCAAGAGAACCGTCCCCAAGCCGAACAACATCAATAACGAACATACAAGTAACCTTTTCATAATGAATAATTATACCCCATTTGGGTGAACACAAGCGGAAGAGGGGCCAACGAGGGGCTCAGTGAAGGACAAAAATCTGGGGATCAATGGCGGGATTATGAGCAATCTTCGGAAACGTCATGTCCCACTTACCCATAAAGGTTCCGAAGCCGGTTTCCACGGTCAACCGTACCGTCCACTGAGCAGGGAGGTCCAGGTCGTCAAAGGGACGAAAATCACTGAACCACTCCTCAAGGGTATAGCGTTCGTCCGATTGCCTGGCCGATTCCTCGGAGGTACGGCCCATAGGGGCGGAAATCCTGAGTTTGTAGGTGGTGCCAATGTGGCGAAAGGACTCGGGGTTGAAGTAAAGGCGGATTTTGACATCCCCTGCCCCTTTCCTGATGCGATACTGGAGTTCCAGAAGCTCCCGGTCATTGACCTTTTTCAGTTCCCGATAGTTCAGCTTTGGGTTTCTCCCTTCCAGATCCAGTAGCGGCCAGGCAGTGGAGAGCACCCCTCCAAACAGCCCTTCCTTAACGAGTTCATCGTACTGGTAGAGGAACTGTCCGAGTTGAGAACGCACACCGGGCGCGATATTGCCCACATAGACATTTTCCTCATCAAACGAGACCTGTTCAGCAGAATAATTGAGGTTATTAAATTGCATGGAAAGCAGGAGCTTACGTCCTTGCGAGGCAAAAACGACGGGCCCCTCCAGAAAACCGGAGCCACCTCTGAGC
>JAZFTY010000119.1:0-5095 GCA_036446935.1 Acidobacteriota bacterium
GCGACCGTTGAATCCGATGATCAACGCTGGAGCCATCGTCGTGAGCTCCATGTTCCCAGGAAAGAATCCCAGCGAGCAATTCGATGGGTTTTTGAACTTCTGTCGTAAGGTCTGCGGAAATCCGGACCTGGAAGTCGACGAAGCCGTCTATCGCTCGGAGAAATTAACGGGTCACAACAATCGTTCCCTGGCCTGGATCATGAATGACCGTCGGGTGTTCTCCTACAAGAGCGATGTTGCTGCTGTTGAGTTTATCGAAGGGATACTGGACGTGTACTTTCAACAGTGTTCCATCACGGTGACGACCGCTGATATGGCCCGTTTCGGAGCATTTCTCGCTAACCTCGGGCTCGATCCCAAGACGGGAGAACGACAGGCGTCCGAGGAGCACATCACCATGGTTATTGCACTCATGGCGAGCTGCGGCGTGTATGACGGATCTGGAACTTTTGCCTCCAAGATAGGAATCCCCGCCAAGTCGGGTGTGGGTGGCGGGATCCTGACCGCTGTGCCCGGAAAGATGGGGATTGCCACCTACGGTCCCGCTCTCGATCCAGCCGGAAACTCGTGCTTTGGCCTCTATGCCCTGGAGAGAATCTCAAAGGATGAGGAACTGGGTATTCTTTCCCGTCCTCAGATTTCCTTCTCACTCAAGAACTATGACACCGCGGAGCCGCTTGACGAGTTGGTCGAGCAAACAGCTCTCAGGGCCACTTCCGGTAAGGTGGTTTCCTACATTCCCGAACTGGCCAAAGTATTGCCCGAGAACCGTGGGGTGAGTCTCTCTACCCTTGATGGAGTGATCGTGGGCGGTGGCCAGCACTCGGACTTCAGGTTCACGATGCAAGCCGTATGCGTGCCCTTTCTTCTGGCCTACATTCTCCACCGTCGAGGCATTGAATTCGTGTTTTCCAGGGTGGGTCGGGAGCCCACGGGTGATCCATTCGATGCTGCCCCGAAGTGGTTGGAGATCGAGCGCAGGCAAGTCCCCTTCAATCCGGTGATCAACGCGGGTGCCATCCTGCTGGCTTCGATGTTGCCGGAGGAAAATGCCGAGAAGCGTCGAAAGAAATTCCGCGATTTTGTACGCAAGGCCTGCAAGAACGACAATATCAATGTGGACAAGGGAGTTTTTCAATCCGAGACCGAGTTCGGAGCAACAAATCGGAAGCTCACCTGGGATTTGCTTCACCGCGGATGCTTCGAGCATCGGCCCAGACCCTCCGAGCAATCGCGGGTGGATTACGTTGAAGCCATTCTTTCCGACTATTTCTATGCCTGCTCGCTCCGGGTCACCTGTGATGACCTGGCAAACTTTGCCGCCCTACTGGCAGGTCGCGGAGACGCTCCTGCCGTCTCTGAACTTCGCCTTTCTGCCGACCAGGTGAATCAGGTGGTGACCCTGATGGCGACGTGCGGCCTGTATAACGGGTCAGGCGAGTATGCCTTTTCGGTGGGCTTGCCCTCTAAATCGGGTGTCTCGGGGGGCATCATGGCTGTAGCTCCCGGGAAGCTCGGTCTCGCTGCCTTCTGCTCTGCCGTTGATGATAAGGGCACCAGTGTATTCGGACGCCGTATCATCGAAGAGATCTCGCAAGCGGAACAGTTGAACGTCTTCCGTGGTGTGAATCAATAGACCGTTGCCACTGTTTAGTCGTGCTGGCCCAGTTCAATTTTAAAGTCCTCCAGGATCGGGTCCTTGATGGACTGCCAGACGTCAGTGCCTACGATAGAAGGGCTCTCGGTCTGAAGGAGCCTTTCAAATTCTTCCCAACCTCTTTCCGTTTGCCCCATGCGATCATAGTTTAGGAGCAACTTGATGGAATTTCCCAGGTAGTCGTAAGGAAGTGCAATCTGATCCATCAGCGATTCAATGTGGTTGATTTTCTGTTGGTAATAAAGGGGATATTCCTGGCTGGCTCTCCGATAGGAACCGTTGCTCCAGGCGAAGATCTCCTCGACTAAAGGCGCTACCGGATGGGGTAGATGCTCATAAGTTTCCCATCGGGTCTCTATTGCGATGATCTCCAAGGACCCATCCTGATCCCCATCGACCAGGGAACTGGGAAAAAGACTTCCCGCGATCGGCTTGCTCAGGTGGATCAACCGGTTTTCCCTGATCTGGTAAACCCCGATCTGCTGACATGACCAGGCTGTACCGCCGCATCCCTTCTAGATCACAATCTCGCTGGATCCATCTCCATTGATATCGGTGTTGTTCAGTTCATGGAAAGCCAGATGCATCCCTGCAACGATTTCTCTGGCCAGAAATTGTGTCCCCTCTGAGTTGGATCGGTAGATGCGCAGTTCCGAGACCAGGCCTTTAGCTGAGTGTACAGCATCGTTTTCCAGAAGGGTCACCAGATCATTAGGGAAGCCATCGTTGTAGGGGTACAGGTAGTCTTTGAGCTCTAAGCCTTCGCGCTGGATCTCTTCCAGCACTTCACCGAAGGAATCGGGAAGATCTTGTTGTGGAACAGTGGTGGGTTGAACCACTGCACAAAAACTGAAAATGACCCACAGGAAAACGATCCCATCCCAACCTGCTTGCATCACTCACACCTCTAATCCCCCAGCATAGCAAGGTAGTGCGGATATACCTGTTGGCCAGCCGACAACAGAGGCTCGCAGTACATCGAGACGTCGGGATAAGAAACTCTCGTAGGGGTCAGCCGGTGGCTGACCCGAACCGAACGAGTGGCACCCTTTGACACGTGTGGCTTCGGTTTTGTCATCCTAACCGTAGGGGTTCGACCCTACGTCGCCTCTACGTCGTACTTCGTGACGAGAACCTATGCATCATCCGGGTTAGGGTAAATTCTCGACCGTCCAGACCACGCCGTCGTCAAATCTCGCGATCTTGGGGATGTCTGCCGAGTAGACGATCTCCCCCTGGATGATCGTTGTCTCGATTCCGATTTCCCGGATGCGGACCGGGTCCACGGACAGGATGTCTTCGGTGAGTACAACCATGTCGGCCCATTTGCCCACCTCTAGAGAGCCGCGATTGTTTTCGTCAAAGGTGAGATAAGCAGGTCCCATGGTGTGGAGGCGAATAGCCTCTTTCACGCTCACTGCTTCGCTGGGGCCGTAGACTTTTCCATTTCTTCCGATGCGGTTGACGGCAGCCCAGATTCCCACGATGGGTCCGTAGGGTCGGTGATCCGAGCCGTAGGCCATTCGAATGCCACGCTCCAGCAGCGACCTCTGCGGATTATTGGTTTCGAGCCTCTTGCCATGCAGGGCCGCCTCATAGTTGGGAGCCAGATCGTAGGTGAAACTCGGCTGGCTCGAGACCAGGATTCCCAGCTCGGCCATTTTCCGCAGGGTGTCCTCTGGAGGCATGATGGCAACATGGTGGAGGTAGTGACGATGGTCCTCCCGGGGACTTTCTCGTAGAATTCGGTCAAAGACGTTAACGGTCATCTGGACGGCTGCATCTCCCACCGCGTGGATCCCGATCTGCCACCCGAGCTCATGGGCCCGCTTGGCCACCGGGTAAAAGGCGCTCTCGGGAATCGTGTTCAGGCCCATGCTTCCATCCGGATAGGGTTCCAGAACCCAGGCGGTCAGGCTGGTGGAACCTCCATCCACGCCCATTTTGATAGCACCGAGCTTGAGGCGGTCATTTCCAAAGCCGGTATAAAACGACACCGCCTCGATACCCCGGATCGCCTCTCTTACGCCCTCTTCGATATCGTCGGGCCCATCGGTGCGCAGGCGCGCCTGCAACTGAACCGTCATTCGCGGGAGTTCCTCTCCCCAACGTTGGTAGCTGTCCTGGACCCAACGCAGCTGGTTGCCGGCCGGCAAGCCGGCAACGTTGATACTGGTGATCCCAAGGCTGACCAATTCGCGAAGGAAGGCGCGGACATTCCTGCGAGCCGTTTCATCCTGGAGGCGCGGAGATGGGGGCAGTAAACGTCCCACCAGCCGCTGCGCAGCCGGCTCGCGCAGGGTTCCGTTGGGAACCCCCCGTTCGTCCCGAGCGATTTTCCCCCCATGTGGATCCGGGGTCGTCCTGGTGATGCCCGCTTTCTCCAAGGCCAGGGAGTTCACAACCCAGAGGCGGAATCCCAGCCTCAAGGCCATCGGGTGCCGGGGCGTTGCCTCGTCCAAATCCCAACGGGTTGGTAATTTCAGCTCGGGAAATGAGGTCTCGGAGATCCGTCCGAAGATCCATTGACCTTCCGGAATGGGGGTGACCTCCCTCTTGAGCGTCTCCTGAAGCTCTTCGATCGTCTTGACGTGCCTGAGGTCCAGAGTATTGCCACCTCCTCCGAAAGAGAGATGGACATGGCTGTCATAGAGTCCCGGCAGCATTGTCTTTTCCCCGAGGTCCACCAGCCGGGTTGTCTCCAGTGCAAGGGCCTTGATATCGGCGTTAGAGCCGAGGGCTACGATTTTTCCGTCCCTGACCGCGAGGGCTTCGACGATCGTGAAGTCGTCGTCGATGGTGACGATATGCCCACTGTGGTAAACGATGTCGGGTCCCCATGCGGGCTGGCTGCGTATGTATGGGCTCCAGAGTACAGTGGCACCCCCAATAAGGAGGCCAAGGGTCACTGTCTTTACAGAGTTCTTCATGTGTCCTCACTCTCCCCTTTGTTGTGGGATCAGGAAGTAGCTTTTCTGAATTGTATCGTGGAGAAAAAGAAGGGGTCAACCCAGAAGTGGAGTGATCCAGCGGAAGGGCGGGGGTGCCTGACGATAGAGATGGCTGGGTATCGTGGATTCGATCTCTTGATGAAATTGTGGCAATTTGGACCAGTGTAAGGCGGGACGAATATGGTGTGCCGTATGGTATCCAAGGTTACCCGTCAGGAAATTATGCCATTTATCGGTAATGTTATAGGAGGCATCGAGATCATTCTCAGACTCGAGTCCCGCGTGATGGTAGTAGGTATGCCAGGCAGTGATATAGAAGGAGATCACCATGGGAAGAGCAAAAATGAAAGCGCGTTGACCCAGTTATGGTAGAAAAAGAAAGCCAGGATGCTGAGTGTGATGAAGAACATCACCAGGAAGGGCTTCTGGTGTTTGGGAAATCTTTTTCCCACTTGAAAGGCCCGCGGATAAGCGGTCAGTGAATTGA
>JAZFTY010000120.1:0-3791 GCA_036446935.1 Acidobacteriota bacterium
GCCAGGAGTAACGGGCAAAAACCAGCCCCGCGGAACGAAGACTTTCAGGATCTCCTCGAGCGTGACCCCGGCTTCACAGCTCACCACCCCGGTGTTGGGTTCAAAGCTCAGGAAACGATTGATCCGCTCGGTGAGGACAACACCCCCGTCTTGGTTCAGAGCCGCATCGCCATAGCTTCGCCCCAGACCGCGTCCAATGTAGGAACTCTCCTTGCCACTCCGAACGGCAGCAGCGATGCCATTGACCTTGTCTGGGCGATAAATGTGGCTGCGACTCCCCCGATAGCGTCCCCAGCCGTTGAGTTCTTTTTCGACAAACTTGTCCATAGGAAAGGGCGATTTGGATTGTATCAGCCCTATGTGGCCTTCTTACCTGTTGCAGGGAAAATGCTCTCGTGCCAGGCTCGCTCGCTGGCCTAGAGGTTGTATGCCTGGGCCTTCAAGAGGGCGGCGGCAATATCCCGTCGCATGGGAATGGAGTTCAGCTGAGAGTGTTTGCAAAATTTTCTCAAAGCGGCCAGATAGGTGCGCTGCTCGTCTCCTTCAGAAACCGACCCCAGAATCTTCTTCCCCGAGAGGCTGATCTTGTCGATGGCATCATGGATGTAACACCGGATGAGCTTTTCATACAGCTCCAGGTCCTTCGATCCCTTCTGCGCAATCTTTAAAACCCGGAGCAGACCGCTTTCCATCCCATGGACTTCCATGATCATGTCTGCCGCCGCCATGACGATCTCCTGCTCATCGGTTAAGGCCTCCCCGTATTTTTGGGAGGCCAGACCCGCCACCATCAAAGTGGCTTTTTTGGCGTTCTCCACGATTCGCTTCTCTTCGGCCAGCCTCTCTTCCGGATCCAGCTCTTCGGGAAAAGAAGTGAGTTCCGAGAAGATCTGCTCGGTCGCCTGCATGAGAGCCAGTTCCCCTTTCATGGCACGCCGCAGCAGCATTCCGGTAATGAGAAGGCGATTGATTTCATTGGTGCCTTCAAAAATCCGGTTGATCCGGGAATCTCGATAATAGCGCTCCACCGGGTATTCCTGGCTGTAGCCGTTGCCACCATAGATCTGAACGGCCTCATCCACCACAAAGTCCAGCATTTCCGTGCACCACACTTTGACGATGGAACACTCGACGGCGTACTCCTCAATGGCCTTGAGAGCCTGCCCGGGATCGTCCGCGTCCACTTCCCGGAGCCTGGCGTCGATGAGACCGACCGTGCGATAGGCCATGCTCTCTGCGATCCAGGTCCGGATCGCCATTTCGGCCAGCTTCTCCTGGATGGCCCCGAACTCGGCAATGGGACGCCCAAACTGCTGGCGTTCCGACGCATAGCTGAGGCTATCGCCAATGGCGGCCTTGGCCGCACCCACACATCCGGCGCCCAACTTATAGCGGCCGATATTTAGGATGTTCAAGGCAATCTTGTGTCCCTTACCCTGTTCTCCCAGGAGATTCTCAACCGGTACCCGAGCGTCTTCCAGTGACAGGATCCGGGTGGAGGACCCCTTGATTCCCATCTTCTTCTCCTCGGCCCCCAGCTTGACACCTTCGAACTTCCGCTCCACGATAAAGGCACTGAAATCCTTCCCGTCGACCTTGGCGAAAACGATAAAGAGATCGGCGAATCCGGCATTGGTGATCCATAACTTCTCACCGTTGAGAATCCAGCTCTTTTTATCCTCACTGAGAACAGCCGTGCTCTTAGCGGCCAGGGCATCCGATCCTGAGGTGGCTTCGGTCAGGGCGTAGGCGGCAAGCAGCTCCCCCTTGGCCAGCTTGGGAAGATATTGTTGTTTCTGTTCTTCGGTTCCGAAATAGACGATGGGAAGGGTGCCGATGCCACAGTGAGCCCCGTAGGAAATGGCAAAGGATCCCACCCGAGACAATTTCTCAGCAACAATAGTGGAGCTGGGTTTATCCAGTCCCAAGCCTTCATATTTCTCCGGCACATCGATGGCCAGAAGATCCAGCTCGGCAGCGGCTTTGCGAAGCAGTGCAACGGTCAGGTCCAGATCCTGATTTTCGAGCTGCTCGCATTGGGGCAGGACTTCCTGCTCCATAAATTGCTGGGCCGTCTGGGCAATCATCTGATGCTCCTCGGTGAAATCCTCGGGAGTGAACACATCCTGAGGATCACTTGCGGTGATCAGAAATTCCCCACCCTTGAGTTTTGCCTGGACCTCGGCTGCCATAATTTCTCTCCTTAGGAGCTACACACCGAAAGGCTACCTCTAGAGGGCTGCCTGCCCGCTTTCGGAGCCCAGTAATTTCTCTTTGATAGCCAGGCCACCGGCAAAGCCCACCAGCGAGCCGTCCTGACCAATAAGGCGATGGCAGGGGACGACAATCGAGAGGGGATTGTTTCCCGCGGCAGATCCCACAGCCCGGCTGGCACGGGGATTTCCCATGCGAAGGGCAACCTCCCCGTAGCTGGCCGTCGAACCATAAGGTATCTTGAGCAACTGCCTCCACATCCCCACCTGAAAAGGCGTTCCCCGAAGGTCCAGGGGCAGATCAAAATCACGTCTCTTCCCTTCGAAGTATTCGGTGAGTTGCCCGATGGCCTCACGAAGGGACGGCTGCCAACCCTTTTCAGGCAGGCAGGAAAAGTGGCGCTTGAACCAGGGAGACGCGTCCTCGAAGGACTGGGCGGAAAAGCAGATCCGGCAGATCCCCTTGGAACTTCCCACCACCCACAAGGTACCGAGCGGGCTTTCCAACTCTTGAAAATATAGCTTGTTCATGGCCCCTTTATCATAGAGGAAGAAGTGGGAAGAGAAAAGACTGACAGCTGACAACTGACAGCTGACAACAGAGAAGAAGACAGGAGACAAGAGACAGGAGATAATAAGACCTTGAAACCGGGGGCACGAGCGATGTCAGCTATGTCAAAATGGGCTCTTGTCCTTGCCGCCCTCTGTTGGGTCTCCTGCACGGAGCCGGCCCCCATGGTCGGCATCGGCACCACCAAAGGGAGTTCCACAGGCCAGGTCTCCACGGCAATCGCCAAGGTGGTCTCCGCCAGAGGTGATCTGCAAGTGAGGACCCAGCCCATGGCGGGTACCATTCAATACATCCCTTCTGTGAATGCAGGACAACTTGAATTCGGCGTGGCCAACATTGCCCAGCTGACCTTCGCCGTGGAAGGCAAGTCACTCTTTGAAGGCCATCCCAATCCCGATTTGAGAATGGTGGCCACGCTGATGCCCTTTCGGGTGGGTCTGTTGGTAGCTCAGGATTCCGATATCCGCAGTGTCGCCGATCTGAAAGGAAGATCCGTGCCCTCGGGCTTCAGGGCCGCTCCCCTGTTCAAGGTGCTTTTCGATGGCTTTCTGGCCACAGAACAGCTGAGTTATGAAGACGTCCGACAGATTCCTGTTTCCGGTCGCGCCCAGATGTGGGAGCTTTTCATGCAGGGTAAAGTTCCGACTGCCATCCTGACGCTGGGAGACGCTGGAGCCAGCCAGATGGAGGCCGCCCTGGGAGGGGTGCGTTATCTCTCCTTTGACGATTCGCCCCAGGCCCTTGAAGCACTCAATAAACATGTGCCTGGGACCTCCTTTGAGCTGATGCGCCCTGCTCCCGGGTTAACCGGTCTGGTGACCCCCACTAATCTGATGTACTACGATTACACCCTCTTTGCCGGAAAAGATGTTCCTGATGAATGGGTCCATCTGGTGGTGCAGGCCCTGTATGAAGACGCCGAGGGTCTGAGGATCACCGGTCCGCTGTGGAAGGAGTTCAGTACTGAAGGGATGTCCAAGGATGTGGGACTCGAGTACCATCCAGGG
>JAZFTY010000121.1:0-5034 GCA_036446935.1 Acidobacteriota bacterium
GAGCCGTTTGTAGTTGAAACCAACAGTAGTCCTCACATGAGGCAAAAGGAAGATTATTTAGAAGAGCATGGTGAGGCGGTAGCCAACCCGCGCCAAGCTGAGAAAGATGAACAATTATCCCAGGGCTTTCAGATCGCTTACAAACCCGGCACCCGTCAAGTAGTGTGGATCACCTACAGCAGTGGTGATCACATCATGATGTTGAAACCGAAGTAGGTGAGCCGCGAAGAAGTGGAGGCAGTTTGGTCCTCGCCAACCGGCAGCCCTGGATCTTCTTGGTGACTCCGCCAGAGCCACAGGCTTTAGCCTGCGGGCTTCTTTCTCTCTTTTGGGGCTGTGGGAATGGTGCCGGAGGGGAGACTCGAACTCCCACGGGCCGAAGCCCACTGCGCTCTGAACGCAGCGCGTCTGCCAATTCCACCACTCCGGCAATCAGTTAAAGCCAACTATCTCAAGTAAAATTTAGGTCAGTATCCGGGCTTGATGTCCCATCGCTGACCCCATTCTTGGCTCCAACGGAGGGTGTCAGTTTACACGGGACATCCGAAGTTGTGAAGCAGGGAAATCACTGTCGAATGCTCGGTTAGAAAAAAGTGCTCGAAATCAAGGTTGCCGGTGAGATAGGATCAGAGCATGGAGAGTCAGATCTTTCAGGAGCGTATTCAGGATGATCGGGCTTGGACTGCCGATTCGATCGGCCAGGACCGGCCTTGGTGTCTTCACCTGGACCGGAGGGTCTGGGACATCATCGATCCGGTGGTTCAAGCCTGGCGCCAGGATCCCAAGCCTGTTACCCAAGTCCGTCTGAGCGAGACTCGACGCCAGGAGGGCGCAGAATTGCTGGCCGGCGTCATGAACATGCTGGAGACGGGGTATGGGTTTGTCTTGCTGGACAGGGTTCCTCTGGACCGTTACTCCCACCAGGAGGCCAAGCTGGCTTACTGGCTGATCGGACAGTTCATGGGTCAGCCCTTCGAACAGAACATCAAAGGGACGTCGCTTTACGACGTGCGTGACGTGGGAGGGGATCTTTCCAAGGGTTCACGCTTCTCGGTGACCAATGCTCGAACTTCGTTTCATACCGACGGTTCCTTTAATCAAGTTATAGCCGATCACGTGGGCCTTTTGTGTTTGTACTCAGCCAAGACGGGCGGCGAAAGCCAGATGATCAGTGCCTATAGCTTGCACAACCGGTTGATCGAGCGAAATCCGGATCTGCTGGAAGTCCTGTATCAGCCCTTTCATGTCGATAGGCGCGGCGAATTCGAGAAGGGAGAATCGCCCACCTCGCAGCAGCCGGTCTTTCATTGGGACGGCAGTGAGCTCACCATGCGTTACCTGAGTTACTACATTCAGGAAGGTCAACGAGAAATGGGTCTGCCGCTATCCGACGCCCAGCAGAAAGCGCTGAGCGCCATCGAGAAGTTACTCAAAGAGGAAGACCTGTGGGTGGAATTTTCTGTCGAGCCCGGTCAAATGCTCTTTTGCAACAACCATTGGATTCTTCACAATCGCAACGCCTACGAGGATTTCAGCGACCCGGAGCTGCGACGCCACTACGTCAGGCTGTGGCTTCTGCGATCAGGCCGGAGAGGGTCATGAAGGTACTGGTCACGGGAGCTTCGGGGCTGATTGGTGCTCACGTCACTCAAGCCTTGCTCGATCAGGGCGTCGAGCCGATCGCCTGTGACACGGCCCCTTTTGTGCCGCCGATGGGCGCTGACAGCAACCGTGTCCCTTTCGTTCAAGCGGACGTTTCTGATCTGGATGCTTTGAGTTCGATCCTCGAGACCTACCAGATCGATCGCGTTGTCCATAGTGCCGCTATTTTAGCCAGGACCTGTCAAGAGAATCCTGCTCTGGCAGTAAAGGTCAATGTAGTGGGGAGCCTGAACGTCCTGGAGGCGGCTCGCAGGCTGGGGTTAACTCGAGTGGTCATGGCCAGCAGCATTGCCGTCTATGGAAACACCACCTCTGAGCCCATCGACGAGACCCATCCTCTAAATCCCACCACCGTTTACGGATCGGCCAAAGTCCTGGTTGAGGCCTGCGGTCAAGCCTACCGCAAGAATCACGGCCTGGAATTCGTGGCACTGCGCTATGGGGCTACCTACGGTCCGGGTCCGGAGAAGCCTACCAGCACGGGAGTGGCCACCGATCTGAGGTCCTTTTTCGAGAGGGCGGTGCATTCCGGAGAAGTGACCCTTTCAGATCAGGACGATCTCAAGCGGCCCTTGGTGTATGTCAAGGACGCAGCTCGCGCTACTGCTCTGGCCTGCTGTCGTCAGGAGCCTGCTCCATCATCTGTTTTTAATGTGGCCGGTGATCGCGCGGTGAGCCTGGCCGAGTGCGCAGAGATCCTGGCTCGACTGCTCCCCGGCTTGAAGATCACCCGACCCGAAAACCCACCTGCAGCGGGTGCGGTACGGCCCCAATCGGTGGCTCTCAGCATGGACCGGTCCAAGGCGGAGTTGGGCTACCAGCCCGAATACCCTCTCGAGCGCGGGATTGGCGAGTATGTAGAATGGCTGCAAGAGGGGGTTCCTGTTGCCGCCTCTGAGCTTACAAACGGAGGAAGTCATGACTAAGTACAGTTCCTATATGGCCGCGGACCTTGGCCTGCGAGTGAACTCCCACTACCTGGATACGGGGCAGGGCGTGGTGTTGGTGGACACTCAACTCCACCTTCCCTATGCCGAGGAAGTCCTGGAGCAGATCCGGTCCAATACCGATGGCGATCTGCGTTATATCATCACCACCCACGCCCATCCCGACCACTGGTACGGGAACACCGTCTTTCGCAGGGAGTTTCCCCGAGTGCCCATCATTACCTGTCGTTCGGTCATGGAGGAGATCCGCGCCACCGCTTTGCCCCGGCGCGAGCGTTGGGATGCCCTGTTCGGTGATCGGATCCCCAAGGCCGCCGATCTGGTCTTTCCCGACTGCATTTTTTCCGGGCAGCTGACATTGGAAGTGGGAGGAGTTACCATCCAGATCGATGAACACGGGCCGGCTGAATCGGGGGCCCATACAGTGGTCTATATCGAAGAAGACGAAACCTTGATTACGGGGGACATCGTGGACAGCGGGAAGCACCCCTGGATTGGCGAGCGCCACATCGATGACTGGTGTGAGAAATTGCAGGAGTTACCCAAGCGCTATCGCATCCGCTCGATTTTGCCTGGGCATGGTCCTTCGGGTGGCGCAGACCTTTTGGAGGAGACCACCGAATGGCTAACCAATTACAAAAGAGTGGTCGAGAAGCATCTGGAGCCTGGGGCCACGGACCTCACCGAAGAGGGAGTAGATAAGGCCTTTCAGGAGATCGTGTCCAAATATCCGGATTACTTCTTGCCCCGATGGGGAGACAAAACCAACCTGGGCATTGGTCTTCGCAAGCTGGACAACTCTTTTATTGGAAACATCGCCAAGCCCATTCGAACTCCGGAAGGAAAGATGTGACCCATTCACCAAGGAGATGAAAAAATGATTAAGCCGTATCTTGCCTTCGCACTCCAGACGGCCTGCCATGGGTGTCGAAACAGAGAGGACATCCAGGTCAATCTGGAGCACGTGTGCAGGCAGATCGACGGGGCGATGTACATCAGTAAGATTGAGTATCCCGCCAAGTTGATCGCACTGCCGGAAGGTGCCTTACAGGGTTTCTATGATGAGCACGCCCGACTCGACCATCTCGAAATCTGCAGGGACATCGCCATAACCCTACCCGGCCCGGAAACCGATGTGCTGTCGGAAAAGGCACGCCAGTGGGGCGTGTATATCATCGCCCAGGCCAAGGCCATCGAGCCGGAGATCATCAAGGACCGGTTCTTTAACACTTGTTTTATCATCGATCCTGACGGGGAGATCATTCACAAGCATAGAAAGAGCAGAGTCTTTACCGCCGAGGGCTCCACCACACCCTATGACGTCCTGGATGTTTGGGAAGAGAAAGTGGGGAGTGATCTGCAGTCCTTTTATCCAGTCGTGGATACACCCATTGGAAGAATCGGTACGCTCATTTGCTTCGAGGGAAGATTTCCGGAGTCGGGAAGGCTCCTGGCACTCAATGGCGCTGAGATCATTTATCGGGCGTCCCAGGTGGAATTTCATACCAACATGGGCTATTGGGAATTACAGAATCGAGGCCATGCCCTGAACAACTGCTGCTACGCTATCTCACCCAACAACGGCCCCAAGTACTTCTCGACCGACACAAGTCAGGTCTCTGCAACCGGATCGGCCGGGGGGAAATCGATGATCATCAACTATCGGGGGCAGATCATGTCGGAAAGCCCCAATGTCAACGTGTCCTATGCGGCCTCGTTGATCAATATCGAGGAGTTGAGAAGCTACCGGGCCGAGAGTAAATACAATCCCTTGCCGGCACTGATTCCGGAGCTGTGGGGAAAGCTTTACTCCCAGGCGGCGGAAAAATTCCCATCGACCAAAAACACCTACCTGGAAAGAGTCCCGAATTACGAGGAGAGGGACCAGGTGTTCACAGAGGTGGCCAAGGAGATGATCAAGAACGGTGCACTGGCGGCGCCGTCGGGGGAGAGCAAGTAAGATTCGGCACATAAAGTGTCTCGTTCCATAAATACGACGATGTTTGCTGATGGGGCTTGCGAGGAGAGAGCAAGGAGCGAGGATGAGGTGATGCAGGGACATCGGCGACGACGAGCGACACAGAGATCACCCGCAACCTCCATCAGCCCGAAGGGTGGCGGGGGGACGGCATCGATTTCTTTGTCGCTCCTCCTCCACGATATCACTGACATCGCCTCGTCGTCGCTTCGCGAACTCGACGCCGTCGCGCTCGCCACAAACAGCACCGTAGTTATGGAGCGAGACACTAAGGTGCCTCCTACGTTCCGGAGGGCCAGCATTCCGGAGGTGCCTGTCACGGATTGGGCTTTTCGGGGACCGGCACCTGGGGCACGCTGTAACCGTCCGCGATCATGTCCTCCCGTGTGCGCACGGTGGCCCCTAATTTGAGAAGCAGAGCCGCCGTGGATGGGTGGCTGCCATAGC
>JAZFTY010000122.1:0-3041 GCA_036446935.1 Acidobacteriota bacterium
TGGCACCTCCCGGTGCTGCTTGTCTCCTTGGCATGTTATCGCCGACCTTGGAAAATTGATCTACCGTGTTTTATCGAAAAAGGGTTAGCTGTCTGTTGTCTGTTGTCTGTTGTCAATAGATCCTCGCCTCCGGCATCAGCAACCAGGGAGCCGGATCGGATAGAAAAGGAACCTGCTCCTGGAGCCACTGGGTCAGGGAATCAGGCTGTCGGATCCCAAAGAAATCTCCACCGGCCAGCGCTTCAAACAGGCTCTTGGGTCGAGGGTAGAGCACCAGTTCAATGTCCTCGTCCTCTTCGAGCCCCAGGACCTGCTTCATTTGATCCATTGCCTCCGGGAGCCCTCCCAGTTCGTCGACCAGTCCGATCTCCTTTGCCTGAACACCGGTGTAGATTCGACCTCGTGCCTTGGGCTCCAGTTCCTGGTAGGTTTGGCTGCGACCGTCAGCTGCTTTTTGAACAAAGGTGTCATAAATGGTTTCCATCCACGATTCCACCATCTGCCTTTGATCGTCGGTCAATGAGGTCAAGGAAGAGAAGATGTCGGCGTTGGGTGAGGTTTTCACCTGGTCGATAGTGATTCCCAGCCATTCGTAAAGCCCTTCAAGGTCGAATTTGCCGAAGATCACGCCAATGGAGCCGGTAATGGTCGAGGGCTGGCTGATGATGTGGCTTGCTGCCATGGAGATGTAATAGCCTCCCGAGCCGGCAACCCCCGACATGGTTACCACCACAGGCTTACCCGCTTCCTCCAGGAGCGTGACCTCCTTCCAGACCATGTCCGAACCCACCACGGACCCCCCGGGACTATTGACCCGCAGGATGATTCCTTTGATGTCGTCATCCTCACGAATTCTGCGCAGGCGAGAAGCCATGGTCAGGCCTCCCATGATTCGGGAAAAGGGATCACTGTTTCCCGCAGTGATGGTTCCCAGTCCTCCCACCAGTGCCACCTTGTGCTCGGATCGGGTTCCGAAGTCGCCCTCTACCGCATCAAGATAGTAGCGGGCCGCCAGTCCTTCATATTCCTGTGAATCGTCGCCGCTGTTGGCCAGCTCTTCCTGAACCTGACTTTTGTAACCCAGTGCATCAACCAGGTTCTCTTCGAGCGCTTGATCGGCCGAGGTGAGCCCTGCATCCAGGATGCCTCGCAGCGTGTCTTCATCCAGGTCTCTCTCCTCCACCACCACGGAAATGAAACGCTCCTCGATATCGCCGAGAATCGATTCGTACATCTCACGAATCTCCGGCGTCATGGATTCCCGGGTGAAGCTCTCGGCGCTCTTGTATTCCTTGAATTGCATGAACTCTGGCTTGATCCCGAGCTTTTCCATGGTTCCCTTATAAAAAGTGATCTCCGCCAGCAGGCCATTGACGAGCAGCGTCGCGCCCGGGTTCAAGGTGATGGAATCAGCGGCGCTAGCCAGATACAGTTCAGGATCCCTGACCATGTCCAGGGCCAAAAAGGCATGAATCGGCTTGCCCGATTTGCGGAAGCTGTGCAGGGAGTCGCGCAATTCCTCGATTTGTGCCCAACTCAAAAGTAAAGGATGAATTTCCAGGTAGACGCCCGACACTCGATCGTCCTGAGCCGCATAGCGGAGAGCCTTTCCCAACTCCCACAAACTCAGAGTGCCGGACCCAAACATCTGGGCTAAAGGATTCTCCGGGGGGAGTTCAAACAGGGATCCTGTGAGAGCCACCTCCAGGGTGGTGTTTTCCTGGATGGTGACGTCTTGACCCCGCATCAAAAGGTAACCGGTTCCCAAAACGATACTCAGGAAAAGAATTCCGCCAATAAGGAGCACCAGGAAGATGATTTTCTTTCCACTCATACCCATGATTTTAGTGCCGAGCTCATTTGAGATCCACTGGGCGGGATTTTTTCCTGTTGGCTTGGGCTATCTGATGCGGGCTCGTGATCTCCCGCTCCGCGGCTGGCAATCGGGGCAAAAACAGGTACTGCGTTGGCTGATCACCATTCTCTGAATCAGAGTTCCGCATCGATGGCAGGATTTTCCCTTCCGCCCATACACCTGGAGCTGCTCCTGATGATTGCCTGTGTTTCCATCGCTGTCGACAAAATCCCGCAAGGTGGTGCCGCCATATTCAATTCCTTTTTCCAAGACTTTCGGAATGGCTTCAAAAAGGCTCTCCTTCTCTATCTTGCGCAGGGATCGAACCTTCCGGGCAGGATGAATGCCGGCTGTAAAGAGAGCTTCATCGGCATAAATGTTGCCAACTCCTGCTACAAAGCTCTGATCCAGCAACAGCGATTTGATGGCCAGCTTTCGATTGCCGAATTTCTGCAAAAAAGCCTTGAGGTTGTACTCGGGAGTCCAGGGCTCCAAACCCAGCCTCTCGAAAAACACCGCCACTTCCCCCTTTTCAATGAGGAAGACCTTGCCAAACTTGCGGATATCGCGGAAAAGCATGGCTCCGCCCTGCCGGAGATGGACTTGCAGGTGGGTATGCCGATCGGGAGCATGCTGAAGGGTGCGCTGGAGTCCCGTTACCGGATGTCTCTTGAACCCCTCGGAGTCGGATCGATTCGGATCCCGAAAGGTGAGCTGTCCGGTCATGCCGAAATGAAAAATGAAGTAGTGGCGTTCCAGTTCGAAAATTAGGTATTTCCCGCGCCGGGTCAGCCCCAGGATCTTCTGTCCCCGGATCTGTTCCAGCAGGCGATGAGGTTCAATCTGAAAGATCTTGGAATCGCCTACTTCAATATCGTCAATGAAGCCTCCAACAACATGGGGCTCCAGGCCCCGTCGGACTGTCTCAACTTCGGGCAATTCGGGCATGGGAAACTCCTGACCGCCTGACCGCCTGACCGGTAAAGCGCTAAATTCTAGATTCGGACTCCTGTCCCTCGTCTCCTGTCTTCTTTCTCCTGTCTTCCGCCGGTTTGTTCAGTGCCCACCAGCGTCGGGCATCTTCCTGCGTCCAGGGTTGGCGAATCTCGCAGGCCGCCAGTCTTTCCCCCAGTTCCAAGGCCGTTTGCGGTCGCTTTTCCGGCTTCTTCTCCAGACAGGACAGAAT
>JAZFTY010000123.1:0-2150 GCA_036446935.1 Acidobacteriota bacterium
GTTGGTTTTTGATTCCTGAAAGGAAGTGATTCGCGGTGGGTCAGTACGTCGGCTCGGTAGATCAAGGGACAACCAGCACCCGTTTTATGATCTTTGACGGTCAAGGGCAGGAAATGGCCAGACATCAACTGGAGCACCAGCAGATTTTTCCCCGCCCGGGCTGGGTCGAGCATGACCCTCTGGAAATCGCCCAGCGAACAGCGCAGGTTATCGAGGTGGCAATGCAGCAGGCTCGCATCCCGGCCTCTGAACTCTCGGCCATCGGAATCACAAACCAACGGGAAACCACCGTCGTTTGGAATCCCAAGACCGGCACACCCTGGTACAACGCAATCGTTTGGCAGGATACTCGAACCGACTCCATCATTGCTGCGCTTCAACGGAGTAGTAAGGGGAAGGTCGTCCAGGAAAAATCAGGACTGCCCCCGGCGACCTACTTTTCGGGGGCCAAAATTCAATGGATTCTGGAGAACGTGGAGGGTGTTCGTGAGGCTGTTGGGAGAGGAGAAGCCATTTTCGGAAATATCGACAGTTGGATCATCTGGAATCTGACCGGAGGTTCTGACGGAGGCGCCCATCTCACCGATGTCACCAATGCCAGCCGGACCATGCTGATGAATCTTCAGACTTTGGATTGGGATGACGAGTTACTCGACTTCTTCTCTGTCCCCCGACAGATGTTACCGCAGATTCGACCCTCCTCCGACCCCGGTCTTTACGGGATGAGTCGCAAGGACGGTCCCTTCAAGGGTGAGGTTCCCATATCTGCAGACCTGGGAGACCAGCAGGCCGCAACTGTAGGCCAGGTCTGTATCTCACCCGGGGAAGCAAAAAATACCTATGGCACAGGCAACTTCATGCTCTTGAATACCGGTGATCAAAGGGTCTTGTCCCCATCGGGTCTTCTCACGACCGTTTGCTACAAGATGGGGTCCCAACCTGCAGTTTTTGCCCTCGAGGGTTCCATCGCGGTCACCGGTTCGGCGGTTCAATGGCTTCGAGATCAGCTGGGCATTCTCAATCAGGTAAGTGATGTGGAGTCTCTGGCAAAGACCGTTGAAGATAGTGCTGGAATCTATTTCGTGCCGGCCTTCTCAGGTTTGTTTGCTCCCTACTGGCGTTCCGATGCACGGGGAGCTATTTTGGGGCTGTCCCACTACCACAGTCGGGCTCACCTGGCTCGAGCAACTCTTGAAGCCATTTGTTATCAAACTCGGGATGTGCTGGATGCCATGGTCAAGGACTCAGGCGACCGGTTGGCCATCCTGAAGGTTGACGGAGGAGCGACGGTAAACGATACCCTCATGCAACTTCAGGCCGACATTCTGGGTGTTCCGGTAGTCCGCCCTGTTGTGACTGAAACCACGGCACTGGGTGCCGCCTACGCAGCGGGTCTGGCCGTTGGCTTTTGGAAGAGCTTACAGGAGCTGAAGAAAAACTGGAGAGCGGAGAAACAGTGGGAGCCCCGTTGGAGTGAGGAAAAGCGCCAGCAGGGTTACCATGGCTGGAAGAAAGCCGTGCAACGGACTTTGGGATGGATCGAGGATGATTCGGGCTAGCCCGGATTATGCATAGGTTCTTGTCACGAAGCGACGAAAGCGACGACCTGACAAGGGCGGGGGCACCCGCTTGCGGGTCGGAGGCTCCCGCAAACGTACTGTACGGTACGTTGAGGAGGCCGACCGAGTGCAACGCAGTCAGGGCGGATGATTTCGTCGATGCAGTAGAGAATTTATGCATAATGCGGGCTAGGAGTCCAATGGACAAACTTGGTTTGAGCGATGAGTTTGTGTTTAAATAACTGATGACGGCGGTTCTCTGGACCTTGAGGCTGAAGCCTGCCAAGTTCCTCCTCTTCCCGCCCACCGGCTGAGTGATCTTGCCCGTGGGTGTCAAGGTTTTTTTTCGGGTGAGTTTAGGAAAGAGTCTATGAAGCGAAAGACAGTTTCTCTCCTCAAAGAGGTTCAGGGAGGGATTTTGATCGTGGATGGTGAACCGTCCCTTCAGCAAAAGATCGTCCATCTGTTGGAAGAACCGGCACATCGGGTGGAAACGACCCCAAGCAGTGAACTGGATCTGAAGGCATTGCAGGAGAAAGCCTATGAGGTGGTGGTGCTGGACCTCAGGAAATCCAGGTCCCAGGGGTTCCG
>JAZFTY010000124.1:0-7422 GCA_036446935.1 Acidobacteriota bacterium
CTTGACTCTTGCTGCGCTCCTCGTTCCGACCATGGCACTGGCCCAGCAGGGAAAAGATTACGTCCTCCAGGCCATCGACACCCGGGCGGAGGTATATCGCGATGTCGCTATGCAAATCTGGAACTTTGCTGAACTCGGTTATCAGGAGGAGAAGAGTTCAAGTTTGCTGCAGAACCAACTCAGAGAGGAAGGTTTTGAGCTCACCGCGGGAGTTGCCGCCATGCCGACTGCGTTCGTTGCGACCTATGGGAGTGGACGGCCCGTCATCGCCATTTTAGCTGAGTTTGACGCCTTGCCCGGACTGTCGCAGGCGGCGGCTCCCTACAGACAGCCTGCGGTGGTAGATGCCGCGGGGCATGCGTGTGGCCATCATCTTTTCGGGACGGCGTCGATCGCCGCAGCCATCGCCGTGAAGGACTGGCTTGCCTCATCGGGGCAAACAGGCACGATCCGTTTGTACGGAACGCCTGCTGAAGAAGGGGGTTCTGGAAAGGTCTACATGGTACGAGCGGGTCTGTTTGACGACGTTGATGTGGTGTTGAACTGGCATCCAGGCGACCGAAACGACGCCAGTCCACGGACGACCCTGGCCGTCAAGTCGGCGAAATTCCGATTCAAGGGGACTGCTGCACATGCCGCCTCCGCCCCTCATCGCGGGCGATCTGCGCTGGACGGTGTAGAGGCGATGAACCATATGGTGAATCTCCTGCGCGAGCATGTACCGCAGGAGACGCGGATTCACTACGTGATCACAAAGGGCGGGCTGGCACCGAACATCGTACCCGAAATGGCGGAAGTGTATTACTACGTCCGTCACCCGGATACTGAGGTTCTGAGCGAGATCTGGAAACGAGTGGAGCAAACCGCCCGTGGTGCAGCAATGGGTACGGAGACAGAGGTGAACTGGGAGATCATCGGGGGAACCCACAGTATTCTGACCAACGTGACCCTGTCGCGTGTCGCACACGCTAATCTAGGGAGTCTAGGCGGCATAGATTACTTGCCCGAGGAAAGTGCCTTCGCGGAAACAATTAGAGAGACCTTGGGCCGCGTTGATATCCCACTGGGATCGGAGAAGGAGGTCCAACCGTTTGAAGAATCCATCACCATGGCCTCCTCGGATGTAGGCGACGTGAGCTGGGTGGTCCCCACGGTTGGCTTCCGCACCGCAACTTGGGTGCCTGGAACTGCGGCTCACACCTGGCAGGCTGTTGCAGCAGGCGGAATGGGCATTGGTATAAAAGGAATGCTTCTGGCGGCGAAGGTTTTGGCGACAACTGCAGTTGATATCCTCACAGACCCTTCCATCGCCCAGGAAGCCAAACGCGAGTGGCAGGAGAAGCGCGGCCCTGATTTCCAGTACGAATCGTTATTGGGAGATCGGGAGCCACCACTGGACTATCGGCACTGAGACATGCGGCCGGTGTCATGAGAAATCACAGCGTAGTTCCGTTAACTTGACAGGTACCCTCGGCACTCTTGGAAATTCATCGTATTTAAATTGGGCAAGCGGATGGGAGATCCTTGATCATAGCCATGATCGCATCAAACTTGGCAATCTGTTGGTTGGAAGGACTGGGTCCCCTGCCAGACACCAAAATGCCAAAGGCCGCCTCACCATCTGGCTTATAAAAGAAAATACCTCGACCGAACCTCTCTTCTCCGTGAGGAACGGTCACGGCATAAATGGATGAATAAAGATCTGGCCTCAAATGTCCGCTGAATGGGTTGTCGTGACTCAAATTGTAGAATTCGTTGGTATCCGAGGGCTCTCCCAGACTGATTAGGCTTGAGATTTCAAAGACATCTCGATCCTTGAGAATCAGCACCGTTACCTTTTCAAGTTCTGTCAGGGCAGTCCACACTTCGGTAAAACCATCGCCTGTTGTTGACGCCACCTGATCAGGAGAATAAGCACTGGCGACAATGGCTTCCGGAAGTTTGAGTTCACGCGCAGCCATGACAGGCATCAGGCTCGGATTCTCCACAAGGAAGTCCTGAACGATCTGTCGCTGTTCAGAAGATGCGCAGAGATTCTCGGCCAACGCCGGACCTCCCATCAGTGTTACAGCCAATGCTCCCTGTGCGATATGTTTAAGAGTAACCTTCATTTCATGACCTCCCTTTGAACTGCTCCCTATACTTGTACAAAGTTCATTGGCAGTATTCTGCCACACACCATTAAAGTTGTCGCGAACATCAGTAAATTTTAAAGAAAACCAAACAGACATCGGGGCCGGCTCTACCTGTGATGCTGACTATTCAGCCAACCAACTCCGTTTTTCAGTTTCCGACGCGACGGTGGGTCAGCTTCTTTGAAGGTGCCGAAACACGCCGACGGAATCCTTCGCTACAAGACGGCCGATCGCAACGCTGGATTGGACGAGCTGGACAAGGGGCTTTCATCTAATCTGGACAGTCCTCTACAGAAACCCTTAGCTTCAAGAAAGACAGGAATTTTAGCAAGCAAACCGAGTCATTCCCCTTGCCCTGTTATTTGTGACAGTTGTCGCGGCCTATCGAGAGGGGATATGGTAAGCAATAGCTGTAACCATTCAAGCCAACTGCTTGAAGCAATCGTCATGCAGGAAAAATCCCAAGCTCACCTAAAGACCGCACCAGGGCCCCCCGGCCAAGGGAACATATTTCCATTGCTGTTGGAATACAAAAAGGGTTGCACCCTACTGAGTGCTGCCGTCTACATCGTATTGTTCTTCGTTCTTTACCCAGTCATGGGACCGAATACAGCAATGTTCTCCATAGCCCCCGTCATGGTTGTGGGCTGGGGATATGGGCTTCGTGGCGGTCTGGTTGCAGGACTGCTCAATATCCTCTTGAACACGCTCCTTTTGAACCTGAGTGGATATGAACCAGTTGCTTGGGATGTGTTAGTGGCACGTGAAAAAGGGGGAATCCTCGGATGGCTATTCGTGATCCTGGTGGGCATCGCCATTGGGAAGATGAGTGACTTAAATCGACAACTTCAACAAGAGATCTCTCACCGCAAGCAGGCGGAGGAGGAGTTGGCAAGGAGTAAGGAGAGTTTGGAGTTGCGGGTCGCGGAACGCACTGAGGAACTGTCGAAGCACCAAGAGATCCTTTCCGAGGGTCAAAGCCTTGCCCAATTCGGCACCATTCAAAGCGATCTCCAGACAGGTGAGGGGTGGTGGTCCGATCAGACTTATCGCATCCTGGGGGTTGCGCGTCAGAAACGCTCGCCTACTTTTGAGGATCTCCTGGACCATGTTCATCCACACGATCTGGAGCAGCTACAAGAAACGAGGGCCAAAAGCAAAGAGACTGGAGAGGAAGAGGGTGAATTTCGCATTATCCGTTCCAGCGGAGAGGAGCTAACCATTCACTCGCGTGCAAAGATACTCCATGACGAAGCGGGAAATCCTGTTCGAGCGATCATTACGCTCCTGGACATCACAGAGCGCAAGCAAGCAGAAACGAAGTTGTTAGCTTTGAGCAGGCATCTGATCCAGACACAGGAACAAGAACGCCGACGCATCGCACTGGAACTCCATGATCAATTGGGTCAAGATTTGGCCCTTTTGTCCATTGAAATCGAACGACTCCTGCAGAAAGCTCCCATGTCCCAGGTTAATCAGCTACAGAAGCTGGCAACAAAAAACAGGGCGATTTCAACCTACGTTCAGACTTTGTCACACCAACTTCACCCTTCCCAACTGATGCATCTTGGTCTTGTGGCGGCATCAAGAAGCTTGTGCATGGAGGTCTCGCAGGCCTCAAATATTCAGATCGACTTCAGCCACACGGACGTTCCCAGCCCCATTCCACAGGATGTCTCAATCTGCTTTTATCGGGTCCTTCAGGAATCGCTGACCAACATTGTGAAGCATAGTGAGGTACAGGCAGCCCAGGTGGAGCTGGCTGGAAGTCCCGATAAGCTCCAGCTGCAGGTTTGCGACTCAGGTGTCGGCTTTGATCCTGAGTCTGCCGGAAACAATGGTGGATTGGGCTTTGTTGGCATGCAGGAAAGACTCAACCTTGTAGGCGGTGAGCTTTTGATCGAGTCCCAAACCTCAGTCGGCACTCAGATCAAGGCTTCTGCTCCTCTCAACTCCAGCCCATCTCCAGATTGAGGTGCTGCCGGCCGGATAAATCGGTGGGCCTGATCCCGGCTATCCCAGGTTATTCCAACTCTCTCGTTTAGTTTCGATGGTTTGCCAGGAGTCCCAAACCGCTTTTCCAGGGCCTGCGTGCCTTCTCCACCTGGACATCGACACAACTGGAGTCCCACCCATGTCGATTTTCGCCTTGTCGAATCTTACTTCTGGCTTAACTCAGCGGTTACTTTCTGAATCGCCTTCCTGACATATCGCTCTGTGACGACATTGGGCCGCTTGATTCTTCCGCTGGCGTACCTGAAGAGAGTCGTGTGCGACGGGCCTTCCTCGCCCATCACTCGATGTAACTCGCGGCACATCCTCTCCCAGCTCCAAGACGTCTTCGCCTTGAGGCGGAGTAGTTGCCTAAAGAGCGGTTCTTCTTTCACGGTCGGGTTCCCAATGCCCTCTGACCACTTCCCAAACCAAATCATACGCCGCCGCATAAAGGGCTGTGAACTGTCAAAACTGACAGGTCTTGTATGTATCACGGTGAAACTCGATTCCCACTCTGGCGAACTGCAACCCGCCCATACATAGACCGAAACAGGACCAAGTGCGTCCCAAACCGGAACAGCAGCAGCTTTTGCCAACAATCCACGCCAAGAATCGATGTTGAGGATCGAGCAACACCATCATCCAAAGAGAGGGCGATTCCCATTGTCTTTAGCAGCCTCCCGTCGTAACATTGAGCGTAACTGCACTGCACAAGTGAAGGGGAATTGTATGGTCGGCACGACCATTAGCCATTACAAGGTTCTTGAGAAGATCGGCCAAGGAGGTATGGGCGAAGTCTATCTCGCCAAAGACAGCCGCCTGAACCGAAAAGTCGCCCTTAAGATCCTGCCTGAGAAATACGCCGAGAACAACCAGGCACTGGAGCGGTTCCAGCGAGAGGCCAGAGCTGCATCGGCACTGGATCATCCCAACATCTGTACCATCTACGACATCGGCGAGCATGAAGGCCAGCCTTTCATCGTCATGCAGTACCTGGAAGGCCAGACCCTCAAGCACCGCATCCAGGGACGCTCGATGCAAACGGATGAGCTGCTCGATCTGGGGATTCAGATTGCCGATGCGTTAGATGCCGCCCACTCCAAAGGCATCGTCCACAGAGACATCAAACCCGCAAACATCTTCATCACCCAGAGAGGCGATGCAAAGGTGCTGGACTTTGGATTAGCCAAGCTGACCCAGGAACAGACCGAAGTGGACACACAGATGCCCACGGCCCAGGTACAGGAGGAAGCTCTGACCAGTCCAGGGACAGCTTTGGGGACGGTGGCATATATGTCGCCTGAGCAGGCCAGGGGTGAGGAACTGGATGCCAGGACGGATCTGTTCTCGCTGGGTGTGGTGTTGTATGAGATGGCGACTGGGAGTATGCCGTTTCAGGGAAGCACGACAGCGGTGGTGTTTGACGAGATACTGAACAAGGCCCCCATTGCGCCAGTACGGCGCAATCCCGAACTGCCTGATCAGCTAGAAAACATTATCAATAAGTCATTGGAAAAAGACACAGACATTCGTTGTCAGTCCGCGAAAGAGTTACTGACGGATTTAAAGCGGCTAAAGAGGGATACGTCAGGGGAGTCAATCAGTGCAGCAATACCCGCAGTGACCCCACCAGCTAAACGGAGTTACTTGTGGCCTGTGGTAGGTGGGGGAGCGGTGGTCCTTTTGCTCCTGGCGTTGCTTTTGCCACTCACTGTTACTGCTCCTGCGGAGGCTATAGATTCCATTGCCATCTTGCCTTTTGAGAACCGAAGCGGTGATCCTGAGTTGGAATATGTGAGTGACGGAATTGCTGAGGGGATCACTCATCGACTGTCCCAGTTGCCCAGTCTCAATAAGGTCATATCTAGTTCCTCCCTGAGGCGCTACAAGGGAAAGGAAGTAGATGCACAAACGGTCACACGCGAGGTTGATGTGCGGGCAGTGGTACTAGGCAATATGGTGCTGTCGGGCGAAAACATCAGGATCAGCGTTGAATTGGTGGATGGAGTAGATAGTAACATCCTGTGGGGTGAAACCTACACCCGACCACGATCACAGCTTTATGAGATAGAGGAATATCTCAGCAAGGAGATTGCCGATGCTCTAGGAATCCAGTTGACTGGTGAAGAGGGTGAGCGGTTGACTAAGCGCTACACAGAAAACAACCAAGCACATGAAGCGTATCTTAGGGGACAATCCGAGCGGGCAAAGCTCAACGCAGAAAGTGTGCAGAAGGCGATCCAGCACTTCAAGGAAGCGATTGAAAAAGATCCCAACTACGCCCGAGCCTACGCAGCACTATCCCGATCCTACTATTCGCTTTCAGCCTTTCTTGGGGTCATGTCTGCGCATGAAGCCATGCCGTTAGCGGAGGAAATGGCGAAGAAAGCGCTGGAGATCGACAGCACAATTGCCGAGGCTCACTCGGCCTTAGGAGATGTCATACGTTCTTACCATTTGGACGACCTGGGGGCCGAAAGGGAATACAAAATTGCCCTGGAGCTCGACCCCAGCTCTTATCGGGCCCATTATGGTTATGCCTTTGCTCTGTCAACAATGGGTCAGCATGATGAAGCTATCGCTGAGATCAGGCGTGTTCAGGAGCTTGATCCACTCAGCCTGGAGGCAAGACAAGCTGCAGCAGTACTGTTTCAGAACGCCCGTAGATACGAGGAGGCGATAGAGCAGTGTAAGGCGGCGCTGGAGCTAGATCCAGACTTCCGGCTGGCCTGGGGCAGGCTAACCAGGGCCTATGAAAGTATGGGTCAGTACCAGGAAGCAGCGGTGGCTTTTCAAAGAGATCGGATCCTTGGAGGAGTCAGCCAGGAAGAGGTCGCAGGACTGGCAGATGCCGCTGCATTGGGTGCAGAAAGCTACTGGCGGTGGAAGCTGGTTTACTTCACAGAAAGAGTCAAGCGAGGTGAGTCTGTCTCACCGCACAGGTTTGCCACGATCTACGTTCAGCTGGGTAAAAAGGACCAAGCTCTTGAATGGTTGGAGAAGATGTACGAAGAACGAACAGGTGGTTTTATTTTTCTCAAAACAAGGCCACGGTGGGACCCCATTCGCGACGACCCTCGTTTCCAAGACCTGCTGCGGCGGATGAACCTGGAGCCGTAATATGACTCGAGTCACACTTACAACGATCGTTGCGTTCCTCTCGGTCAGCCTGTCAGCGAACGGGTTTGCCCAAACTCTCCCGGCGGCGGAGCCCGAATCTGTCGGTCTATCCACGGATCGGCTTAGCCGGGTGGACGCCCTATTCGAATCATATATCGCTGATGGCCGGATG
>JAZFTY010000125.1:0-5361 GCA_036446935.1 Acidobacteriota bacterium
TACCTAATGTTATACCCCACATTTTGTTCCAGTTCGATGTGTAACGTAACCTTTGGTGAGACAGTATCCATCACCAGAAATGGAACACTACCCAGAAACATGATTTTCCGTTCATCCCTCAAGTCTAGCCGTCACTTTTCCGAAATCCCGTGCTGTCTGCTTTTCCCCTTTGCACCCGATCTTGCATGTGAATTACCATACAGTAGAAATGAGAAGTAACGATGGAATCCAAGGGCATTGAAACGGATCTCCCGCAAACCAACCTAGAAGCCGTGATCCCTGAGGAACAAAAAGTTTTGCTGGAGGTGAACTCCGACCGTTACGGCATCCATCAGCAGATGGAGAAGCTGCTCCTAGAGATCAACACCGACGACGTGGACTGGTCGCAGACTTTAGAGAATCTGCACTCCCGGGCCATGAGCGACTTTTCCTATTACAACACTCACAAACGAGGGGCCGATGCGATTGGGGTCTACTGTGGGCTTTACACCCAGGTGGCTGAGCAGTCGACTCTGGATTCCCTACGTGAAGTGGGCATTCGTAACTTGCTTTACTACCTGGAGAAAGTGGTCAGTACCTCGGAGGAGCACCTGGTGAGAAATGTCACTCCGATAAATCAGGCTCTTCGTCGTCTGGGGGAGATTTTTCACGACGCTCCCGCCTACGCCGTAGCCTCAACCCCGGGCCTGAGGCGCGTAACCCAGGCCGCGCTGAGGGCAGGAAAGCCGGTTAAGCCCCTGCTGAAACCCCTGGTCAAGTTATTCAGCTCGGCTCTCGGGCAGTGCTATGAAGACTGGTTGGCGCGGGAAGATCCCGTGGTCTGGTTTCGCCAGCGCCGGGTCACGGACCCATCCAGGGAGGATCCACTTCCCGAGGCGGTGGCCTGCATTTCTCACGATCGCCTCAGATCCTGGCAGGCTAATCTGGAGGATCTACGCGGAGGTAAGGGCTCCCTGGAGAAACGTGCTCAGGAACTGCTGGCTCTCCCGGACAATGCACAAATCACGCGCAGCTATCTGGAAGCTGTCTCAGCCGTGGAGTCCGAGGAGAACGAAGAGTGGCAGAACCTGTTGGAGAGGATCCACTGGCTTGTTCAGGTGGTGAGTACCGAAGCCCTCACTCCCGTACACGAGATGGCTCTGCGCGAGATCCGGCGCTGCTACGAGGAAGTACTCGAAAGCGCCGACCGCAGCAAGGTGCAGGGGTGTATTCAGGAAACCTTTGCCACCCTTCGTCATGCCCGGCTGCCCGAAACACAAACAGTGGACCACCTGGTCACGACCGTTGGTCTGAAGGTGCTTGCTGCCCGGGATCCCAACTGGGCCGATGCGGTGATCGATGAGATCATCGACTGGGACTTTCATTACCCCGAATTTCATGGCTACACCGAGAAGTGGGCGGTGCAGGTCAATCCCGCCCATCTCAAGAACATTCGCACCTATCTCACCCTGATTCAAAGTGATCCTCATCTGGCCCGCCGGCTGCTAGCCGCTTTGGTGGTTCACCTCAAGATGGGGGGAGTTTTCATCGCCGACACCGATCTCTTTCAAAAGGATATCTCACGATTTCTGGGTAGCGACATCGGAACCGTTTACCACCAGGCGAAGCACCTGTTGAAGCTCTTTCCTGTCTACTTCAGCGACATCGGCGCAGAGGGAGAGCTGCGGGAGATCTCCACGCGTATCGACGAGATTGGAAAGCTCAAGGATCCGCTCTGCCACTTTCTCCGTAAACTCTGCCACGTCGAGAGTAATCCACAGCTGGTTTCTTACATTGAAGCCATCGCCCATTTTTGGGCCACAGGCGATCGCAAGCCATTGCGAGCGTACATTCCCCCCAACAGATACAACGGTCTCGACATTACCAGTGAGGCCTATAAACCACTGCACCGCATTATGAGCAGTCTTGCGGATTCGGCAGGAGGTATCGGAGAAGCGTTCACTCTGGAAGGCGAGGTACTGAAACAGCGCCTGTCGGAAGTCCCTGGGACAGAACCCCTCGATGTGGAGAAGGTGGAACTGCTGTTCCGACTAAGGCTCTTGCTGCTGCGTAAGTATGCGCTCAATCATGAGGACCTGCTGGATCAGTTACAGGCTTTTGAGCACCTCAACCGCAGCCAGGTCAGGGAGCTGGAACGGGCCCTGACAGCCCAGAGACACGAAGCCTCTCTGGGGATTCTTTTGGGGATGCTCGAGAAGCTCAAAGAGATGATCCTGAGCGAGGAAGAAACCCAGGCCATCGAGGATATCTACCACAAGCGCCACGTTGCCGTGGGCATTCCCAGTATGTCCGGCCGTTACCTGGAGATGCGGTTTCAGGCCATGGGTCTCACCTTTCGCATCGAATCGTTGGCCAACGTGCTCTTTGAAGAAATGGTCGCGAGCCAGAACCTGGAGTACATCACCAAGAGCGACTTGCAGCGGGTCTGTCGATGGCTGCACCTGGTATATAGGGCGCTGCGGGTCGACGGTTGCCGGGCCACGGGCCTCAGCATGGGGATTTCCATGCTGGAGCAGGCGCTCCAAGCCCAGGCCTTTACGGTGGACCAGTTCATCAACATCTTTCAGTTTATTTCCCACAGTATTCACTATCTGATTCGTGTTCGCTTTCTGGATGTGTACGAAGGCCCCCTTCAGCGGATCGTTGAGCGAATGTTCCAGAAAGGTCTGTTCACCTGTGACGCCGAGAGCAACGTGCAGGAAGAGATTTTTAAGGTGAGCGAGACCTTTTTGCGTGATTTGATCGCTGAGAGCTTTGGGCTGCAACGACTGGACAACCTCTTGGGCAAGATCCTACACACCTTAACCGAACAGAGGGGGAAGTTGGATCGCACGGGACTCAACCTGCTGATGACCTATGATGTGGACCGGTGCTTCTCGGACATCTACGGGCACAAGACCTCCGGGGAAGGCAACATCTTACTGGGATACAAGGGCTACATGCTCAAGGAGTTGGCGTGCCAGGGCTTCCCGGTTCCTCCTGGGTTTATCCTGACCACCGAGGCCTACCGCTGCCGGTCGGCGGTCCTGGATTTCGCCGAGTTGCGGCACGAAAATGTGGAGCGGATCAGGAAGCAGATTGCCAAGCTGGAACGTTTGACGGGCTCCCGCTTCGGAGACCCGATGAACCCACTTCTTCTTTCCGTGCGCTCCAGTGCTGCCATCAGCATGCCCGGCATGTTGGATACTTTTCTGAACGTCGGAATGAACCCCGAGATCGCCGCCGGATTCGCCGCCAAGACGGACCGGCCCTGGGCGGCTTGGGATGCCTACCGGCGCTTTCTACAGTTTTGGGGGATGAGCTTTGGCATCAATCGCGATCTGTTCGACGGGTTGATGGGGGAGGCCAAGCAAAAGTACTCGGTGCTCAAGAAATCCCTGTTGCCCCCGGAAATGATGAAGGAGCTGGCACTCCGGTACCGCACGCTGCTTCACGACCACGGTCTGGAGATTGTGGACGATCCCTTTGAACAGCTCATGAGATGTATCGACCTGGTGATGCAGTCCTGGCAATCGAACAAGGCGCGCGTTTACAGAAGCGAGTTGAAAATTGCCGATGAATGGGGGACAGCGGTTCTTGTGCAGAATATGGTCTATGGTAATCTTCATGCGAAGTCGGGTACGGGGGCGCTGTTTACCCATCACCCGAGAGAAGGGCCGGAGGACGTGCAGCTTTATGGAGATTTCATTATCCAGGGCCAGGGAGACGACGTGGTGAGCGGACTGGTGGATACCTTTCCGGTGAGTGAAAATCAACGTCTCTCGGAAAGCGAGGAGACCAAAATCTCCCTGGAAAAGGATTTTCCGAAGATCTACCAGAGCATGCGTCGTTATGCCGAGAACCTAGTCCATGAGCAGGAAATGCACCACCAGGAGATCGAGTTCACCTTTGAAAGCGATAATCCGAAGGACCTCTATATTCTCCAGACCCGGGACATCGTGTTCTTTCAGACCTCTTCATTGCCCACCTTTGTGGCCGGCCAGGCCCTGGAGGACTCGAAGGCGGCCACGGGTATCGGTGTGGGCGGCGGTGCGCTGAGTGGGCGCGTGGCTCACACGGCTGAAGACCTGACCCAACTGAAGAAGCAGTATCCAGACGACCCGATTATCCTGCTGCGACCCGACACGGTACCCGATGACATCCACTTGATCCTGAAGGCCGATGGGCTCTTGACGGCGCTGGGAGGGGCCACCAGCCACGCTGCACTGGCGGCTCAGCGGTTGGGACGAATCTGTGTCGTCGGCTGCCGGTTATTGCAGGTGAGCGAGGAGAAGAGGGAATCCGAGTTGGCCGGCCACGTCATTTCAACAGGAGAGTTTCTTTCCATCAACGGCATCGACGGATCCGTGTACCTGGGAAAGCACCCGGTGACTATCACCAAGAGACACGGGCTGGTGCGGTAGATCCTGTAAATCCGAATCAAGGAAAACAGAGGGAGCTGTGACGAAAGTACAGACAGAGGACGCACTGGGAATTAACGGAGCTGGCCGCACCGGCAAGCTGACGTTGTGGCACCATGTTGCCCGTAAATATTTTTCAAACATCGTGGTCAACTTCGGAAGGGAGGTCGGCACCAACCTGGAGGCCGTTTGCGGCCTGATCGAGAAGGACTCAACCTACGGCTCGCTTCACCGCTTTCTCTTTGGAGTCAACGCTGACCCCTGCGTCAAGATCGTTGATCGCGAGAAAAATCTACTGGAAGTGGCGGGGGTTCCTGTCACCATCCTGCAGAGCGCTCGTAATCCAAAAAACATCGGATGGCGGAATTATGGAGTGCGAATCGTGGTCGACGCCACCGGCGCCTTTAATGATCCGACCCGTCCCGTGGATCATCCGCAGGGGGCACTGCGGGGGCATCTGGAGGCTGGAGCGGAAAAGGTCCTGAACAGTGCAACCTTCAAGATCAAGGACCAGGGTCAACCGCAGCCCCAAGACGCGGTGACTCTGATCTATGGCGTGAACCACGATGTCTTTAGCCCCAGTAAGCACCACCTGATCTCAGCCGCTTCCTGTACCACCACTGCTTTGGCTCACATGGTCAAACCACTGCTGGACAACCTCGATTCGTCGAACATCATGACTGCCTCGATGAGCACGGTGCACGCGGCCACCAACAGCCAGAGTGTGCTGGACTCGGTTCCCAAGGCGGGTGCCCGAGACCTGCGCCGCAACCGCAGTGTGCTCAATAACATCATCTTGACCTCGACCGGCGCTGCCCAAGCCCTGGAGCAGGTGATCCCGGAGATACGGTCGATTGGCTTCATGGCCGATTCGGTCCGTGTCCCCATCCTCACCGAGTCGTTGATCATCCTCAACGCTACCTTCCAAACCGTTCTTGAGGGAGACGATAAAAGCTCCGTT
>JAZFTY010000126.1:0-3188 GCA_036446935.1 Acidobacteriota bacterium
TTTCACGGGCAAACCCGAAAGGTGGACTACGATAGCTCTGAAATCACAGAGAATACGCGGGTCGCCTACCCGGTTGAGTTTATTCCGGGTGCGGTCATTCCTGGAGTTGGGGGACATCCCGAGACGGTGATTTTTCTCACCGCCGATGCCTTTGGTGTCCTGCCTCCGATTGCCCGATTGAGCCCAACCCAGGCCATGTACCACTTTATCTCCGGATACACTTCCAAAGTGGCGGGTACAGAAAAGGGAATTACGGAGCCTCAGACCACGTTTTCACCTTGTTTCGGAGCTCCATTTCTTCCCTTGCATCCGAGCCGCTATGCAAAAATGCTGGGCGAACGGATTGAAAAGCATGGGGCAAACGTTTATCTGGTGAATACTGGCTGGACGGCTGGACCCTATGGAGAAGGTCACCGCATGGAGCTCCCCTACACCCGTGCCATGATTACTGCGGCCCTGAGTGGTGAGCTGGCAAAGGCCGATTTTCAACCCCATCCTGTTTTTCAGGTCGAGGTTCCCAAGAGCTGCCCCGAGGTTCCTTCAGAACTTCTGGATCCCAAAAACACCTGGAAAGACAAGGACGCTTACGATAGAAGCGCAAACGAATTAGCCAAGCGCTTTGCAGAGAACGCTGAAGGTTTCTCAGATGTTGCCCAAGAGATTCTCACTGCCGGGCCTCGACAGTGAGATAAAGGAAGAGAAAGGATCGGGGTCTGACCCTGACACTGCAATCCTATCTTTTCAAGGTCAGACTTCCTTTATAGGACCATGCGAGAAGCGGTGATCGTGGCAGCGGGTCGAAGTCCCGTCGGCAAGGCTTCCAAGGGAGCACTCCGGCATACTCGCCCTGACGACGTGGCTGCACAGGTGATTCTAGGCCTGCTGGAAAGAGCCAAGCCGCTGGCCCCGGATGATGTAGAGGATGTGATTCTGGGGTGCGCCATGCCGGAAGCGGAACAGGGGATGAACGTCGCTCGGATCGCTTCGCTGCGAGCTGGACTTCCCGATTCTGTCAGCGCCATGACCATTAATCGCTTCTGTGCCTCCGGTCTTCAAGCGATTGCCCTGGCCACCCATAGCATCAATAGCGGGATGAACCAGGTGGTGATCGCCGGAGGGACGGAAAGCATGAGTTTGATTCCCATGGAGGGGCATAAGTTCTCTCCCAATCCTACCCTGGTGGAGGAAGACCCCGACGTTTATCTCTCCATGGGTCTCACCGCTGAGAATCTGGTGGATCGATTCGGAATATCTCGTGAAAAGCAAGACGCTTTCTCACTCAGGAGCCATCAAAAAGCCCTGGACGCTCAGGCCTCTGGACGCTTCGAGGAGGAATTGATTTCCCTCCAGGTGACTGAGGAAGAACTGGTACAGGGACGCAAAAAGTCGCAGGTGGTGGAGTTTGGAGCGGATGAGGGTCCACGGGCGGATACCTCGATGGAGGCTCTGGCTCAACTCAAGCCTGCTTTCAAAGTGGGAGGCACCGTCACCGCGGGAAACAGCAGTCAGCGGAGCGACGGAGCTGCCGGAGTGGTGGTGATGTCGCGGCAAAAGGCGAAGGAGCTCGCTCTGGAACCTTTAGGGATGCTGTTGTCTTATGCCATGGTAGGGGTAGCCCCGGAAATCATGGGCATCGGTCCAGTACATGCCATTCCCAAAGCTCTCGAGCTGGCTGAACTGGAGCTGAAAGACATGGGCCTTATCGAACTCAACGAAGCCTTTGCGGTTCAGGCCTTGAGTGTGATTCAGGAGATCGGGCTTGACCCGGACATTGTCAATGTGAACGGGGGCGCTATTGCACTGGGTCATCCTCTGGGGTGCACCGGGGCCAAGCTGACAGCAACCCTCCTTTCCGAGATGAAACGGCGTGAAGTGCGTTATGGACTGGTCACCATGTGTGTCGGAGGAGGCATGGGCGCTGCAGGCGTCATCGAGTGTTATCTTGGTTAAGGTTCTGATCACAGGAGCCTCTTCAGGTATCGGAGAGGCTACCGCATACGCTTATTCCAAACCCGAATGTGAACTGTTTTTAGTGGCCCGCCGGGAACAGCGGTTGACCGAGGTGGCTGAAGCCTGCCTCAAGAAAGGTGTTTCCAGGGTGGTCTTGAAAGCTCGAGATCTCAGTGTTCCGGGCCAGGGAGGGACCATCGTCGAGGAGTGCCTTGATGAGCTGGGAGGTCTGGATCTGCTGATTTGCAACGCAGGTTACGGAATCTACGGTCCCCTTCAGGAGGTCTCTCCACAGGACATGGCTCGCATCTGGCAGGTCAACTTTCAGTCCGGTTACGAATCGATTTATGCTGCCGTACCTCATCTCGTGAAACAAAAAAAGGGACATATTGTTCTGGTGAGCAGCGTTATTGGGAAGAAGGCCTTTCCCTATGCAGCCAGCTATTGCGCTACCAAGTTCGCGCAGGTGGCGATGGGAGAAGCCATTTGGGGAGAACTGAAGGGGACCGGTGTGGGAGTGAGCGTGATTTGTCCAGGCTACACGGCGACCGAGTTTCAGCAATCCGCTCAAAATACCGTCAGTCAAGGATCCTGGAACCGTCCGGGAAGTGGTCAAGACTCTGCAGCGGTGGCCCGGGCCATTGTGAGTGCGGTGCGCCACAAAAAGCGCGAGGTTCATCTCACTCTCCCCGGTAGGATCCTCTGTGGATTGAACCGAATCTCCCCTTCTTTGGTGAACCATGTGGTGGCTTGGGTGCTGCAGCGCGCTTCCAGGAAAGAAGACAGAGGACAGGAGGTAGGAGATAAAAGATAGGAGCAGCTCTCAATCAGGCTTTGAATCATGTTGATCAGTATCTTGGCGGCTTTGAGTTTCCTGATCTCAAGTTACTTCACGGCCGTTGCCTATCGTTGGATCAAGCCGGATGCGAACTGGATCCCCTCTTTTTGCCGAATGGGTGAACAGACCTGTGCCAGTATCGTGTTTACACCGCGTGCTCGGGTTTTTGGGCTCCCCAACTCGCTCCTGGGTCAGGTCTTTTACGTTGCCTTGATTGTGGCGGTGGCGGGAGATTTTCTGTTTACGGAACCCTTTGTTTATTTTTTTCTACTGGTCAGTCTGGTCACCGTTCTGTTGGGAATTTATCTTAGTTACTCGCTGCTGTTTCTTACCCGAGTTCCCTGCAAGCTCTGCTTTACCTCTCACGCCATCAACCTGGTGATTTTCATCCTCCTGGTGA
>JAZFTY010000127.1:0-13272 GCA_036446935.1 Acidobacteriota bacterium
TTAGCTTCGGCTTCTCACCGATTTTTCTGATTTGACTTTCAGTTAAGAGCCCTGAGCTATACTCACGAAAGCTGCTCAGGATGAATCCCTGACCTCGATTTTGACGGAGCAACTCAAACTCATGGTTCTCGAGGGTCTCGATCATGCCGTCCCAAGCTGCTTCAAAAGGCGTATAAATTCGCAGGGGGGGCGGGAGGATCTGCGCCCTGGCCGGTGCCCAGTCCTGCACCGCGGGAGCGAAAAGCAGAAAGTGAATCAGTAGCAGGTATTTCCATCCTATCATGGTCTTAGTGCCTCGCTCCTCGACCTGCCTGTGCTGTCTGCCACGAGTGGCAAGAACCTATGAAGTGCCAGGCTACTAGTTTAGAACAATCCCGGCTTGTATGGAATTCTCCAGTCGGGACCAGGCATCGCTTCTGGTTGCTGCCGTAGAGGTTCGAAACCGCCGGCTAACGCTGATACTGAGCGACGGCCTGGGTGTGATCCCGATAGCTGGTCGAGAAGAGGTGCCTTCCGTCGTTGGTGGAGACGAAATAGAGGTAGTCTGTTTTTGCCGGATAAAGGGCGGCATCAATGGATTCAAGTCCCGGGTTGGCGATCGGACCGGGGGGTAATCCGGGATAGAGATAGGTGTTGTAAGGGGAGTCCAGCTCCAGGTCGCTCTGGTTGATGACCCCATCGTATTCCTTCACCAGCCTGACGGCATAGATGACGGTTGGATCACAGGCGAGTTTGAGGTTTTTCCGGAGCCGATTGTGGAAGACTGCCGAGACTAGAGACCGCTCGCTGGAAAGAGCGGTTTCCTTTTCAATCAAAGAGGCCAGGGTAATCGTCTCTCTTGTCGTCAATGCCAATTCTTCCGCTCTTTTCCGGCGCTCCGGAGTCCACACCCTCTGGAAGTTGGCCACCATGGCATCAACCATCTGTTGTTCGCTCATATCCCGGGTCACGAAGTAGGTGTCTGGGAAAAGATATCCTTCCAGGTTTTCCCCGGCCACAGAATCCCAGTCGTTGATCAGGGCAGTACGCTTCATGGCTTCAAGAAATTTCTCTCTGGTTCCGAATCCCTGGGCCATAAATCGCTCGGCGATCTCATCCATGATCAGACCCTCCGGGATGGTCACACGGTAATGGTGAACCAGGCCGGTGCGTAGTTTCTCTGTGACCGTGGGAAGATTGACGGGGCCCTCAAATCGGTATTCGCCAGCCTGCAGTACCAGGGGCCTATGGGACAAGCGGGCATACCATTCAAAGAGCCAGGAAGAGCGGACGATACCATGGGATTCGAGAGTCCGAGCAATCTGAGGAACCCTGGAACCCCGTTGAATCACAATCAGCTGGTGAGATTCCTCATAGCCCTTGTAAGGCTGATAAATTTGGACCATCAGCAAGATCAAGACGGAGCAGGTGACCAATCCTGCCAGCCCTCCCAGGAGAATCAAATTTTTTGCGTCCCTGACTTTGTGGATCATTGACCTTCCTCTAAATACCATTCGAGAATGACAGCTGCTGCAAATTCATTCCTTCTTTTTCTCCGTTCGGCCAGAGGCAAGGCCACTTCCGCCATAAGTCTCTCTGCTTCCTTGGTCGATAGGCGCTCTTCTGCGGATGCTATGGGAATTTCAAGGTTCTGTTCCAACCGCTTCACCAGAGGTTCGATGAGGTCAGCGATACCACTTCTCTCACCTCCCAGATGCCTGGGCATTCCCACAACAAGTCGTTCAATGTCCTGCTCGTCAATGAGCTTGCCGATTCGCTCCGCATCTGTATCCAAGTTTTCTCTCATCAGAGTCTTCAAAGGCCGGACCGTAACTTTCAAGGGATCCGTGATGGCGATTCCGATTGTCTTGGAGCCGACATCCAAGGCCATCCATCGCCTCATGGAAATTGCCTACCCTTATAATCTACCGCATTTTCTTGCATTATTTCCGCAAAGTTCCTAAGCTAGTATCATATCGCGGCTGAGCCCCGGTTGTTTAGAGGAATGGATGTTTCGTAAAGCCAAACTTATAATTATCTTCTTTTCCGCGCTCTTCGTGGTTTATGGTTTGGTGGGTGGACTGCTGAACAGAGTGTCAGCAAAAGACAACGCCTATCAAGATCTAAGAATTTTCACTGATATTCTCAGCAAAGTCCGAGAGGATTACGTTGAGGAACCTGATATGGAGAAAGCAATGCAAGGGGGGATACAGGGAATGATGGAGGCCCTGGATCCCTATTCGAGTTTCATCGATGGGGAGACCTATCAAGAGATTCAGCGGTCCAGGGGGGAGTTGACGGCCTCACCCGGAATCATACTCTCCAAACGATATGGTTATGCCTATGTCGTCTCCGTTGTTTCAGGCAGCCCCGCACAGCAAAGAGGTTTGCGTACAGGCGATCTTCTGGAGTCCATCGATGGTGAGATGACCAGTCAAATGAGTCTGTGGGAGGCCCGCAAGTTGCTGCTGGGCACCGAGGAGAGTTCCGTCCATCTGCGCGTGATTCGGGCCCGTCGAAGTGCTCCGTCACAGGTTGACCTGGTTCGCGTAAACAGGCAACTGCCCGAGGTTTCCGCCCGAATTGTGGAAGAGGGGATTGGACTTTTGTCGATCCCTCACTTTGAAGAGGGCGTTGCCCAGGTCGTTTCAGCAAAGCTGAAGATGTTGCTTGCATCCGGTATGAGAGGTCTGTTGGTGGATGTGAGGGGAACGGCCCTGGGGGGCTTTGAAGAGGCAGTCGAGATCAGTGATTTGTTTCTTCCCAGGGGCAAGAAGATTTTGACCGTGAGCGATCGAGAGGGCAAGAAAACGGAATTTGTGTCCTTGACGGAACCGCTTGTTTCCGGTATTCGAGTTGTTTTGTTGATGGACCGGGGCAGTAGCGGTGCAGCGGAAGTTCTTGTTGCCGCTCTGAAGGATCATGACATCGCTGGGACGGTGGGAGAAAGGACCGATGGTCAGGGTTCAGTTCAGGACATGATTTATCTCGAGGATGGCTCCGTCCTGGAAATTCTGACGGGGCTTTTTTATCGTTCCACAGGGGAACCCATTCAGAGCAGAAAACTGAACGATTCGGGGATTGATCCGGAGGTGAGATCTCCCGATCAGGACTTCTTGACGAAATTTTATTTTGACAATACCTCTGCTGAGGGCGAAACTGCTCTGGGAGATAAGTTTTACCAGGACCTCAGCGCCGCAATTCAAGCGCTGCAATTTGAGGAGGGACTCAAGGAAGTCCGTAGGCGGTTGTTGAGAGAGGCTGCATAGGTGCTTCGCGAGCCCCTTCAGCAAACGTCACTGTATTTATGAAACCAGAGACAAAGGGCGCTAAGAATTCACTCGCCCATCAACTAACCCTAGAATCAGTAAATCACAAGGAGGAGAGATGAACAAAGGTCAGTTAGTTGAAGCCATTTCGAGAGACGCCGCCATCACGAAGACCCAGGCACAGGATGCATTGGATGCTTTTGTGAAGAACGTTCAGACGTCTCTCAAAGGTGGAGATAAAGTAACCATCGTGGGATTTGGGACGTTCTCAGCGTCCACCCGGGCCGCTCGGGTGGGACGTAATCCCCAGACTGGACAACCGATCAAGATTCCGGCCAAGAGAGTTGCGAAATTTTCGGCCGGCAAGGCTCTCAAAGAAGCGATCTAGTAGTGTCCCCATGCATCGAGTGGCGTTGTATCGCTGAGGGTGAGGGTTTCCTGGGTCAACGGAGAAGGAGAGTTCCTATCGGGAACAGGCAACTGACGGTTGACGTTGGGTGCGAACGAAGCGACTCTCAAACCTTCGGTCATACACTACGGGAGGCTGCACCATTCTTGCGAGGGACCGCAGGATGTGCAGCGCTTGGGACTATATAGCGCAGCTTTATGGCGGGAGACATTAGAACTCGACAACACCCAACAGACAACGAGCCAGGGACTGGAGAAGTGTGTGTCCCTGGTGAGTTGTCTGTTGTAGGTTTTGGCAACAGTCCGTAGGTGCGTAGCTCAGGGGGAGAGCACTTCCCTGACACGGAAGGGGTCAGCGGTTCAAATCCGCTCGCACCTACCAGTTTTATTTTAGATAGAGGAAAGGTGTCGGATCTGAAGTTTAGGACCATCCACAGAGATGGAGAGGTTTTGGAGGTCACGGATTCCGAGGAGGCTCTGCAAATCCTGCGCCATTCCACATCTCATCTGATGGCGTTGGCTGTTACCCAGCTGTACCCCGAGGTGCATTTAGGAATTGGACCGGCGACCAGCGAAGGATTTTATTACGACTTTCAGACTCCTCGCCGGTTGACCGAAGAAGATCTGGGAACCATCGAGAAGAAGATGCAGGAACTCAGGAGCCAGGATCTACCCTTTGAGCCTTCCATAGTCAGCAAGGAGAAGGCACTGAAGATCTTTCAGAAGGAAGGGGAAGATCTCAAGACCGAACTGATCGAGGAGCGAGACGGAGAGATTCTCTCTTGTTACAAGTTGGGAGAATTGGTTGATTTCTGCACCGGGCCTCATGTTTGCTCAACCTCCCAACTGGGTGCATTCAAGCTGTTGTCCATTGCCGGATCCTATTGGCGAGGGGATGAACAGCGTGAACAACTGCAGCGTATCTACGGGACCGCTTTTCCCCAGGAAGCGGAGCTGCGAGACTACCTGGATCATTTAGAGGAAGCTCTCAAACGCGACCATCGTCGACTGGGAAAACAATTGAACCTTTTTAGTGTTGCCGATCGAGTCGCCCCCGGCTTGATTCTCTGGCACCCCAAAGGAGCTAAGGTCCGAGAACTGATTGAAGGGTTTCTGCGCCTGGAGCTGGAGAAACGGGGATATCAGTTCGTTTACACACCTCATATCGCCAAGAGTGACCTGTGGAAGACCTCGGGGCATTACGAATACTTTCGGGAGAACATGTTCACCTTGCCTCTCGATGAGGAAGAGTACGTTCTCAAGCCGATGAACTGCCCGGGGCATATCCTGATTTACCAGTCCAGCAAACGAAGTTATAGGGAGCTGCCTTTGCGGATTGCAGAGTTCGGCACGGTCTATCGGAAAGAAAAATCAGGAACCCTTCACGGGATGTTGCGGGTACGTGGTTTTACCCAGGATGACGCCCACATCTTCTGCCGTCCTGACCAGGTCATGGACGAAGTGACCCAGACTCTCGATTTGGCGGAACACATTTTGAAAAGCTTTGGCTTTGACCGTTATGAAGTGGCTTTATCCGTTTGGGATCCCACCGCTGGCAAAGACTATTCAGGCAGTCCCGAGGACTGGGAGAATGCCGAATCCGTGTTGGTTCAAGCACTGGAACGCAAGGGATGGTCCTATGAGCGATGCGAAGGAGAAGCCGCTTTTTACGGTCCTAAGATCGATGTGTCTTTGATCGACACGCTGGGCCGTTCCTGGCAGCTGAGCACCTTTCAATTTGATTTCAGCCTGCCCGAGCGTTTCAATGTGACCTATGTGGGAACAGATTCCAAGGATCACCATGTGGTCATGATCCATCGAGCTTTACTGGGATCCCTGGAGCGTTTCATGGGAGTTCTCATTGAGCATTACGGGGGAGCCTTTCCGCTTTGGCTGGCCCCGGTTCAAGCGCTCATTATTCCGATCAGCGAAAAGAGTCATCCCTACGCGCTTGAGGTCCAAAAAGCGCTCAGAGAGGCCGAGACAGGGCCCATCCGGGTGGAAACGGACCTCAGGAATGAGAAGGTAGGATACAAGATCCGGGAGGCCCAGCTGCAGAAAGTTCCCTACATGCTGATTGTGGGGGAGCGTGAGGCGGAAAGCCAAACCGTTGCCGTGCGCAATCGCTTTCAGGGTGAACAGGGAACCATGAAAGTTGAGGAGCTTGCCACCCTGATCCATGATCTTGTGGAAAAGAAAATAGTGGAGGAAGAGCATTAATAGAACTCGCATCAATCATCAGATCAGAGCCACTGAACTTCGGATCATTGACGCAGATGGAGAGCAGTTAGGAATCATGAAGCCCGGTCAGGCGCTTCAACTGGCGGACGAGCAAGGACTGGATCTGGTGGAAGTTGCACCCGGGGCCAAGCCACCGGTTTGCCGGATCATGGATTACGGCAAATACCGCTATGAGCAGAAGAAGAGGGCCCAGGAGGCCAAGAAGCATCAGAAGATGGTTCAGGTCAAGGAGGTCAAGTTTCGGCCCAAAATTGACGATCATGATTTTGAATTCAAGAAAAATCACTGTATCCGCTTTCTGAAGGAAGAAAACAAGGTTAAGGCTACGGTGATGTTTCGAGGCAGAGAAGTCACCCACGCTGACATCGGGGAAGATATTTTGCGACGCTTGCTCGATGAGCTCAAGGATCTTGCGGCTGTGGAAAGAGCGCCCAAGCTGGAAGGGCACACCATGACCATGATTTTGAGCCCCAAGAAAGCGGGGACTTAGGACCCTTTACCTCCAGCAGCAACCGCCAGCATATTTTCGAAACGAGACACTTTTAGTGTAAGATACGTAACTGCATTATGAAATTAAGGACGAAACGAGCGGCAGCCAAGCGGTTTAAGCTGACCGGATCAGGGAAAATAAAGAGGCGACGCAGCCATCACAGTCATATTCTGACCAAGAAAACGCCCAAGCGAAAGAGAAACATGAGGAAATGGGCGATCGTCAGTAAGAGTGACGAAAAGCGTGTCCTAAAGATGCTCAAACTGAAATAGAGTTGGGATTATGAGTCGAGTAAGACGTGGAAATAAACGGCTTCTACGCCGGAAGAAAATTCTAAGACAGGCCAAGGGCTATTGGGGAACCAAGAGCAAGCTGCATAAGGCTGCCAAACAGCAGGTCCTCAAGTCGCTCACCTATGCCTACCGGGACCGACGACAGAAGAAGAGACAGTTTCGCAGGCTTTGGATTATTCGTATCGCAGCTGCAGCTCGACAACATGGCTGCTCTTACAGTCGATTGATCCACGGTCTCAATAAGGCGGGTTTGAGTCTCAACCGAAAGATACTTGCGGACTTGGCTGTGCGTGATTCTAAGGCCTTCGAGGAAATAGTGCGGACGGCGCAAGAGGCGGTCGCCACCCATCCTCAACCCCCCCTTGAAGCGACTTAACGAGGGCCATGAAATCCTCCCCAGACAGAGTTCATCCTTTATGGGACGAGTTTTGTCAAGACCTGGAGCCCGTTTCTGGTTCAGACGAGCTCTCTGATCTCCAGGACAAGTACCTCAGTCGAAAAAGAGGGCTGATCAGCCTGGAACTCAGGAAACTCGGTGCTCTAACACCTCAAAAACGATCCGAGGCGGGGCAGCAACTCAACGAGTTGAAGGCCCAGGTGCAGGCGGCGCTGTCTGAACGACAGGCCAAGTTCAAGGAAGAAGAACGCCGCTTACAACTGGCCACGGAGCGAATCGATGTCACCTTACCTGGATATGAGGGCGCGCGGGGCGGCATTCACCCGCTGCGGCGTGTTTGGAGGCAGATGGAGGAGATCTCCGTTCGCATGGGCTTTACCGTTGTGTCCGGTCCTGAAGTCGAATCGGACTATTACAATTTCGAAGCACTGAATATTCCCAAGGGGCATCCCGCTCGAGACGATCAGGATACGCTCTATCTTTCCGATACTTTACTGCTTCGAACCCATACCTCTCCGGTACAGATCCGAACCATGGAAAAGCAGGACCCACCTTTGAAGATCGTTGTCCCCGGGCGAGTCTACAGGCGCGATGCAACCGATGCCACCCACAGTCCGATGTTTCACCAGATGGAAGGCCTGGTGGTTGATGAAGGGATCACCCTGGCTGATTTGAAAGGGACGCTGGAGGTCTTTCTTAAAGAGTTGTTCTCGGCTGACACTCAGGTGCGCTTCCGACCCAGTTATTTCCCCTTTGTCGAGCCCGGAGCAGAGGTGGATATTAGCTGTATCTTCTGCTCTGGGGAAGGTTGCCGAGTCTGCAAGAACAGTGGTTGGATCGAAATTATGGGCGCCGGGATGGTTCATTCCCGAGTCTTCGAGATGGTGGGTTACGATTGTGACAAATACACGGGGTTTGCCTGGGGTATGGGGATCGATCGCATTGCCCAGTTGAAGTATCAGGTGGATGATGCTCGCTTGTTTTTTGAAAACGACATTCGTTTTCTTCGCCAGTTTTGATTCCACTGAGTAAAAGACATGAAAATTAGCTGCCAATGGCTCGGGGACTTTCTGGACTTGGACGTCGATGCCAGTGGAGTTGCCAATGTCCTGACCAAGGTGGGCTTGGCAGTCGAGGAGATTGAAGAACTGGAGAACGACTTCGTCCTGGACGTGGAGGTGACGACGAACCGTCCCGATTGCCTCAATCATCTTGGAATCGCTCGTGAAATTGCTGCCCAGCTTGGACTCCAGCTCAAATCTCCTGACTTTTCTCCTCCCCAGGATGAGGTAGATTCGTCCACTCAATGGCCCGCCGAGGTGAGCATTGAGAACCGTGAGTTGTGCCCGCGCTATGCAGCACGGGTCCTCTCCGGGTTCACTATTGGAGAATCTCCGGACTGGCTCAAGGCCCGCCTGGAGGCTGTTGGACAAAGACCCATTAATAATATTGTCGACATCACCAACTACGTTCTGCTGGAAGTGGGGCACCCGCTGCATGCCTTCGACTACCACAAGCTGGAGGAACATCGCATTATTGTTCGGGAGGCCAAAACTTCGGAACGTCTCACCACCCTGGACGGAGTTGAGCGTCAACTGGACTCCTCCATGCTGGTGATCGGTGATGCTCGCCAGCCGGTGGCCATGGCTGGCATCATGGGAGGAGAGGGAAGTGAGGTTTCTCCCGACACGCGGGTGATTCTGCTGGAGAGCGCCTACTTTAATCCTGCCTCGGTTCGCCAGACGGCCAAGAAATTGGGTCTTCGTACGGAAGCTTGTTTTCGTTTTGAAAGGGGAGCGGATCCCCAAATCCCGGTGAAGGCTTTGAATCGCACCTGCCGCCTCATTCAGGAGATCGCAGGCGGGGTGATGGCCGGGCCGGTTATGGATGAGTTTCCCAATCCCCCTGCTCAGAACTCTGTGCAACTGCGCTCCCAGCGTCTGGTAAAAGTGCTGGGAGTGGAGATCGATCCAGGATTTGTCACCGATACCCTGTCCCGTCTTGAGTTTGAAACTGCTACTACCGAAAAGGGTATCTGGCAGGTACAGGTGCCGAGTTTCCGGGTGGATGTCCAGATCGAAGACGACTTGGTCGAGGAAGTGGCGCGACACTATGGATACGATTCTATCGAGAGTACTTATCCAGCTACATCCAGCCTGGGAAAATTTCTGCCCACCGACGAACATGACCGCCGCTTGACTGGAACCCTTGAAGGGCTTGGCTTCTGGGAGGCGTTTAACTACGTCTTCACCCACCCCTCCAGAGAGGCCGCCTTCTGGAACTCCTCTTCCTCGATGGTCGCTATTTCCAATCCTTTGACCGAGGAAGACACCCATCTGCGGGTCAGCCTTGTACCGGGACTGGTAGAGGCCTTGCGGCGGAATCTCAACCATGGGAACAAGAACGTCAGACTTTTCGAGTCGGGCAAGGTCTTTGCTCCCGGAGATGCCAAGGGCGGTGGAGACTTCAAGGAGACCTCCCGACTGGGTTTGGTGGTGACAGGCACGTTCTATCAGCCTTTCTGGAACACAGCCCACGATGATTTTCACTTCCACCATCTCAAGGGAGTTGTCGAAACGTTACTGGGAAGGCTCGGCTGCAGGGGGGAGTTCGAACAGACCTCGGATATATCGTTTCTGCATCCCGGGATGGCGGCCAGCCTCTCAACGGATGGTGATCCCATAGGGGTCTTGGGGCAGCTTCGTCCTGAGCTTCAGGAAGCCTATAAGTTCTTACAACCCGTGTTTGTGGCAGAGTTGTTTCTGGATCCCCTGTACGGGCGTCCTCTTCCGGAGCCACGATATGAAAGCTTTGAGAGGCTTCCTTCGGTGGAGAGAGACCTCTCTTTTATCGTTGACAAAGAGGTAGAATACGCTACAATGTTATCGGTTGTGGAGGAGCTCGGGATACCGGATCTCCGCGACATTCAGCTCATTGATCTCTACCAGGGCCCAACCCTTCCTCAGGGCAAGGTTAGCTTAGCTATACGGTTGACCTTTGTCAGTCCGGAAACAACGTTAACGCAGGAGAAAGTGAACCGTTACACCGAGGAAATTTTCTCGGTGTTGAAGAAGACTTTTTCCATGCAAGCTCGAACCTGAGTCCGGATGATGCATCGTCCAGGCTGGAACGTGGGTGAACGTGTCAAATAAGTCACTTGACCAGTTGGAATCTCGCGTCACCCAGGTGGTTCAGCTTGTAAGCAGTCTTCAAACGGAAAACAAGGTTCTTGAGGAGGAGGTTGAAAAATTAAGAAGAAATGTGGAGGAAGTCAAAAAAGATAACAGCACCAAGAATCAACTGATTAAACAATTTAAGAATGACCGTCTAAGGATTCGGTCCAGGGTGGAAAAGATTGCAGAGAAAGTGGTTGCCTTAGAGGAGTTCAGTTAATCGCAGATTGGATGGGAAATGGGTGGGGATTCAAAACAGGTTACGGCCGTTAAGATTTTCAATCAGACCTATCAGGTCAGCAGTGGTGGTGATCCTGAGTACGTCAAGCAGCTTGCTCGTTACGTCGACAAGGTGATGACGGAAGTGTTTGAAAATACGTCTGCAGTGGATAGTTTGAAAGTAGCCGTGTTGGCGGCGTTGAACATTGCCGATGAGCGTTTCGCGGCCCAGCGCCAGTTGGAAACGCTGGATGATACAGTGACTGAAAAGAGTGAGGAAATGATTACCCTGCTCGACCCCTTGGTTGGCTCCAGTCCCTTATGAATGCCTTTGGGTAACTGCGACTCGTGTTTTCCCTCGTCTGCAAGACTTTTGTGAGGGTTCGTAAACTCTAAGCCCACACCTTGGGCATCCGGACTCTTGCCTGTCCCCCCTTAAGACGGCCTCTTAGAGAAAAAGTGGGAGTGTGTCATGGAAATGACCGTTGTGATCGGCTTTGCGATAGTGGCTGCGGTGACGGTTGCGATCTGGTTTGTCGTGAAGGTGGGGTTCGCAGACCGGCGTATTGCAGAAGCTCGGAAGAAAGCCGAAGAGATCGAGAAATCCGCTCAGCAAGAGGCCGAGAGATTGAAGAAGGCGAAGCTGGTGGAGGCTAAAGATCAGATTGTTGACTGGCGTTCTGAGGCGGAGAAGGAGGTACAGGAACGCCGAAGAGAATTCAATCAGCTGGAACGGCGACTGAGTAGGACAGAGGATAATCTACAAAGCAAAGAACAAGCCATCCTGCGTAATGAAAAGGATAGCAACCGACGCCTCAAGAAGCTCCAGGAAGGGGAAAGGAAACTATCGGAAAGCAAACAGCAGCTGGAGGAGGTCCTTGAGGAGCAGATCAGGCGATTGGAATCGGTAGCAGGGATGACCGCTGAAGAAGCCAAGAGGGTTCTTCGGCAATCCATCGAGGAACAAGCTCATCATGATGCGGCTATGATGGCCAAACGCATTGAAGATGAGGCTAAAGAAAACGCTGCCCGGGAAGCACGGAAAGTGCTTGCCCAGGCCATTCAGCGCTGTGCGGCCGAACATGTGGTGGAGTCCTCAGTTTCTGTGGTGGATCTTCCTTCCGATGACATGAAGGGGCGAATCATCGGACGAGAAGGGAGAAACATCCGCGCCTTGGAGCAGGCGACGGGAGTTGACCTGATCGTCGATGACACTCCTGAGGCGGTGATCTTGTCAGGATTCAATCCGTTACGCCGAGAAATCGCTCGATTGTCCATTGAACGCCTCATCAAGGATGGGCGCATCCATCCAAGCCGCATCGAGGAGGTAGTGACTCAGGTCAAGAAGGAGATGGAGGAGAGCGTTCTGCACGAGGGAGAACAAGTGGCTCTGGAGCTAGGAATTCACGGCATCCATCCGGATTTCCTTCGATTGATTGGCAAGCTGAAGTATCGAACCAGTTACGGTCAAAATGTTCTTGCTCACAGCAAGGAAGTGGCCTATCTGGCGGGAATCATGGCTCGTGAGATCGGTGCCGACGTGAGTGTCAGTAAGCGAGCTGGGTTGCTTCATGATGTGGGCAAAGCGGTCGATCGGGACATGGAGGGAACCCACCTGCAGCTGGGAGTGAAGCTGGCTCAGAAATATAAGGAAAGTCCCGATGTGATTCATGCCATTGAGGCCCATCACTTCGATGTTGAGTTTCGCACGGTTGAGGCAGTCCTGGTACAGTCTGCCGACGCCACTTCCGCTGCTCGGCCGGGAGCTCGCCGGGAAGTTCTGGAAAATTATGTCAAGAGATTGGAGCGACTGGAAGAGCTGGCGACTTCATTTTCCGGAGTGTCCAAAGCCTTCGCCCTCCAAGCGGGGCGAGAGGTTCGGATCATCGTCGAGAGTAGCCAGGTTTCCGATGAACAGGCCTTTTGGCTGACAAAAGACATCACCAAGAAGATTGAAAATGAACTTCAGTATCCCGGGCAGATTAAGGTGACGCTGATTCGAGAGACGCGGGTGGTGGATTATGCCAAGTGAGTCCCTGACATGAAAATTCTCTTCGTTGGCGATATCGTGGGGCGGGCCGGACGAACCATAGTGAAAGAGAGGCTTGCTCAGATCAAAGAGGAACACGAAATCGAATTTACCATCGCCAATGTCGAAAACGCGGCCGGAGGATTTGGAATCACTCCTGCAATTGGAGAGAAGATTCTGGGTTACGGAGTCGATGTCATGACCTCGGGCAATCATATCTGGGATAAGAAAGAGGTGTATGACTATCTGAGCACTCAGCCCCGCCTGCTGAGACCGGGTAACTATCCCCCAGGAACACCCGGTAACTATCAGTTTATAGGAGAGACCTCTGCCGGTACTCAGGTGGCGGTGGTGAATCTCCAGGGACGCGTCTTTATGCCGATCATCGATTGTCCCTTTCAACTCGCCGAACGTGAAATTTCCAAGCTGGCCAGAAAGACTTCGTCGATCATCATCGACTTCCACGCTGAGACGACGTCAGAAAAAGTCGCCTTTGGTTGGTTCATGAATGGCAAGGTATCGGCCGTTCTCGGAACCCACACCCACATTCCGACGGCTGATGCACGGGTTCTTTCCGAAGGAACCGCCTATATTTCCGACGTGGGTATGACCGGCTCTTATGAATCGGTCATCGGGATGCAGATCGAGGGCTCACTGTCGCGCTTCCGCACGGGATTACGGTCTTACTTTGAACCGGCAACAGAAAATCCCTGTCTCTGTTCGGTTATTCTCGATATCGACGAGTCCAACGGATCGGCCCGATCCATCCGGCGC